>CAZFVT010000074.1:814-11462 GCA_964522355.1 uncultured Woeseiaceae bacterium
GTCATCGCTGCGCCGCTGCTGGTAGCTGCAGTGGCCCCCGGGTTCATCGGTGACGATGGACGTTTCGATCTCGCCACCCTGATGCTGCGGTTCACCTTTCCGTATCTGCTGTTCGTGTCGTTAACGGCCTTCGCCGGTGGCGTTCTGAATACCTATGGCAAGTTCGCGGTCCCGGCGTTTACCCCGGTTATTCTGAATGTGGTGCTGATTTCCTTTGCCATCGGATTATCGCCGCACCTGGAGGAGCCGGGCATGGCGCTCGCCTACGGCGTCTTTGTTGCCGGTGTCGTGCAGCTCGCCTTTCAGCTGCCGTTTCTTGCGCGCATCAGGACGTTGCCAAGGCCCAGCTGGCGGCCTGCCCACGACGGTGTTCGGCGCGTTGGCCGCCTGATGTTGCCGGCCATTTTTGGGTCTTCCGTCGCACAAATTAATGTTCTGCTCGGCGGTATCATTGCGTCGCTCCTGGGCGTCGGCAAGATCAGCCTGCTGTACTATTCGGACCGCCTGATGGAGTTTCCGCTTGGCCTGTTCGGTATCGCTCTGGCGACCGTAACCTTGCCGGCGCTATCGCGCCAGTTTGCTGCCCAGTCCATGCGCGGGTTCGCCCGAACCATCGACTGGTCGATGAAGCTTGTCGTGTTTATCGCTGTTCCTTCTGCATTGGGGCTCATCCTGCTGTCGGAACCCCTGGTGGCGGCAATTTTCTATGGCGGCGCCTTTACGGCCAACGATGTAGCGCTGGCGGCACTGAGCCTCGAGGCTTTCGCGATAGGCCTCGTTGGATTTTCATTCGTGAAAATCCTGGCGCCGGCCTACTTCGCGCGGGAAGACACGAAGACTCCGGTACGGATGGCGCTCGTCGCTTTGCTGGTGAACTTCGTGCTGAGCGTCGTATTGGCCTACCTGTTAACCCGCATAGGTTACGAGGGCACGCATGCCGGCCTCGCGCTGGCGACGTCCGTCGCGGCGCTGGTCAACGCCGGACTCTTGTACCGCGGCCTGCGCGGAGACGGTATCATTACCCATTCGGTCGGGTGGGGCAGCATGCTCTTCCGGTTTCTCGTGGCAAATGCGCTGCTGGTGGCGGTCCTGCTGTACCTGGCAAAACCGCTGGACTGGTGGCTGGCTCTTTCCGTCGTTGAACGTTGTGCGTGGCTGCTTGTGCAGGTCGTAGCGGGCGCCGCCGTGTATTTCCTCGCGCTGCTGGCGATAGGTATGCGGCCCGGCGATTTCAGAATGGATTCGGACTAATCGGCAACATGCAGCTCGTACGAACTTCACAGTCATTCCCCTTTCAGCGCGTTTCTGGCGGCAGCGTCGTCACCGTAGGGGCGTTTGATGGCCTGCATCTTGGACATCAGAAGCTCCTCGCGAGGGTCTTCGAGCTGGCCTCGGATGCGGAACTGTCGACGATCGTCATGAGCTTCGAGCCAACGCCCAAGGAATTTTTCTCCGCCGCCAGTCCACCGGCTCGGCTGATGCGCTTCCGGGAAAAGTACGACGCGCTGCGCGCCGCTGGAATAGACATCTTCTACTGTCCGACGTTCAACGAAGCCATGCGCGATATCTCGGCTGCGACATTCATCCGTCACCTGCTTGTACACACCCTCAACGCAAAACACCTCGTGATCGGCGACGACTTCCAGTTTGCGAAAAACCGCGAAGGCAACGTCGAACAGCTGAAGCGGGCCGGCCGCGTGCTGGACTTCAGCGTTGAACAAGTGCCGAGCGTCATTGTCGACGGCGTGCGTGCCAGCAGCACCGCCATTCGGGATGCCTTG
Organism: uncultured Woeseiaceae bacterium; assembly: GCA_964522355.1. Taxonomy (GTDB): domain Bacteria; phylum Pseudomonadota; class Gammaproteobacteria; order Steroidobacterales; family Woeseiaceae; genus JBFGFX01. Next base: position 2,596 of record CAZFVT010000074.1, read on the forward strand.
TGGGGTGGAGACCTGAAGCGAGCGTCCGTGCTGTTAGGCAGGCCTTACCGAATGTCCGGGCGGGTTATTCCCGGGCAGCGGCTCGGTCGTGACCTGGGTTATCCCACGGCAAACGTCAATCTTCAGCGCCGCCAAAGCGCCGTTATGGGGATCTTCGCCGTACAGGTCAGCGGCATCGGTGACGCACCGCTCAAGGGCGTCGCGTCGGTTGGCACGCGCCCGACGTTTGGTGGCGTCAAGCCACTCCTTGAAGTGCACCTGTTCGATTTCGATGGTGATATCTATGGCGAGTACATTCATGTAGATTTCATCGCCCGCCTGCGAGAGGAGCGCAAGTTCGATTCGGCTGATGCGCTTATTGACCAAATGCATATAGATTCGAGGCAGGCGAGGGAGATTCTGGCGGCATGACGGACGGAGCAGATTCGGCAAAACCGGTTGGCGATGATGCCCGCCGAGGCCTGGTTGGCTACAAAGCCTACGCGCTATGGATGAGTATCGCCGTCGTGATCATTGGCCTGGACCAGCTCACCAAGCTGGCCATTATTCGCTGGGTCGAGCTCTTCGAGAGGATTCCGATCAACTCGTTCCTGAACATCACGCACCATCAGAATACGGGTGCGGCTTTCAGTTTCTTGGCCGATGCGGGTGGCTGGCAGCGTTGGTTCTTTGCCGTTCTTGCGGTGGTCGTCAGCGGCGTGCTGACCGTCTGGCTATTCCGAATCAGGAATGAGCGACAGCATATCCTGGCGGCTGGACTTTCGCTCGTTCTGGGCGGCGCGGTTGGCAATCTCATCGACCGTGTTTATCTTGGTTACGTGACAGACTTCATCCAGGTGATCATTGTTGGCTGGCCGTTCCCATCCTTCAACGTTGCGGACTCCGCGATCACCGTCGGCGCTGCCTTGCTGATCATCGACGCGCTGTTCTTCTCCGGCCGCGAGCAACAAAGCCAATAAGCCAGCCATTGCCAGGGGATAAGTCAGGGGCGGCTGCACGCCAGCGCGGTTGGTTACCGGGTACGGCTCCAGCAATCGCTTTCCGGATTGGACGCCTTCAGGCCGTTGGCGTTGATGGTAAAGAACTCGCATACGTCTACCTCACCACCGCCGAGCAGATACCGGGCTCGTGCCGTGTAGCCATTTGAATTTGCCCCTGGGAGGATTCGAATCCGGTAAGAGCCTGTCTCCGTGTCGAAAGGGTTACTGGGGAACCCCAGATCTGTCAGGTCGTCACTATAGGTACTGTGGCTGAGGTAAAAGCGCTCCTGGTTGGTCGCGACCTGGAGTAACGCGGCTTTTGCCTCGCTGCGTTTCGCGCGGGCGGCGAACTCCCGGTAGTTCGGATAGGCAACCGTGACCAGAATGCCGATCACGACAATGACGATCATGAGCTCCGTCAGGGTAATGCCCCTGGCGCGCTTCCGGGCCGGACCATTCAATGCAGTTCGCCACTCACTCAATGTCATCCTGGGTCCACAACGTCCGTACCGGCACGTTGTTGAAGCCAAGCTGGCTGCACTCTACGCCAATGCACATGATCGGCGGGGGATTGCAGGCCGACCCGGTGCAGGGAGTTTCCGATGCAGGGGCACTGGGAAACAGCACGCGCGGACTCGGAGCTATGCCACCCTGGGCCAGTGCGGTTCGGCGTAGGGCATTCTCTGTGCCGGGAACAACAGCGTCCAGGTTGTTGACGATCGGGTCGCCATTGACGACGCTGACCCGGTAAAGAAAGTTCTGTCCCTGGCCGGTGCCGCAGTTTGCCGCTCCAACGAGCGTCGGATCAAAGCTGACGAAGAACATCTCGTTATTGAAAGTCAGCGAGCTGGCCAGGATCTTCTCGTTGGCCGGCAGGGTAAATCTCCAGCCCTTCGCCGATGCGCCGATGGCCGTCTGCACGCTGCCACTTACCTCGACAAGGTCGGAGACCTCGATAAGGTCGTAGTTTTCATAGGCGTTCTGCGTCAACGTGTCGAAGACCGCTGGATCGCGCAGCGCGTAGAATCGATCAACGGCGCCAACGTCAAACGGACGAGCGCGGTAACCGCTACCCAGCGCGACGGAAACGTACCGCTGGCCGCTAATCGGGTCGCGGAAAATTGATACGTCCGGCGAATTGTAGAAACGACGACCCTCGGCCGTAGAAACACCATCATCGGAGCCGGCATTGCTGTTGCCGCTGCTCTCGGCCGCCTGTGCCGCTGGTCCCAGCCGCGCGATTCGACCGCCGTTTATGATGTTGTCAGGCGTTTCACCGGCTATCACGTCGAAGCGCCAGACCTGGCCGGAAACATCCACGGCGTACATTCGATCCGCGAGGCGGTCACCATTAATGTCAACGACGCGAATCTGCGTGGGAAAAGCCCGGAACATACCGTCGAACTCTTTATCGGCGCCGGACCCTGATCCGCCACCGCGCCACAGCGTTTCCCCCGACTCGAGATCGAGAATGTGCAGACCGGCGCCCATACCGTCGGCATTTGCCGAGTATGGCGCGTTGTCATGTGACGGGTCGTAACCACCGCCAACGATGACGACGGCCTGGTCGTCGTTCAGGGCATTGTCGTCAATGTTCATACGCGTGACGACAGGCGCCGACCATGACTGGCCGCCATCCTCAAGGCTCCGCACCCAAAGCAGTTCGGGTCGATCGGGGTCTGTGACGTCCAGGGCGTAATAATTCATGCCACCACGGCGCATGCCCATAACGATGCGCACGAAGTCCTCGTCAGGGTCGATGACGCCGTCCTGGTTGACGTCTTTGATGACCGGCGTGATGTCACCGTCGACGCCATATTGTTTGAAGGCAGCCGTCGGATCGTCGTAGAGGCGCGCCATGTTTGGCAGCAATTCCCGGGGAACGAAGGACCAGAGTTCTTCGCCACTTGCACCGTCTATCGCGTGCACGTAGCCATCGTTCGTGGCGGTGTAGATAATGACGACCGGCTCGTCATTTTCCTCACCGTACACAATGGCCGCGGGCTGCGAGTGCAGGGGGTCGCCCATAGCGTAGCGGATGCTCGTGGACTCATCGTCGTCCTCGTTCTTGACGTCGACGCCGCGCATCCAGTCAATGATTTCGTCCACGCTTGGCTCGCCTTCCGCTCCCGACAGGCCAAAGTCCGACGCGTTATAGCTGCCGGCCATCGATGGTGTCAGCGCGTTGCTCGCGGCCGTCAGGTCGTCATTGCTGCCGTTGTTCGTATACAGGTTGCGGCTTGTCGGATTGGGCAGCTGGCGCGCAGCGCCGCCCAAAGTTACGTCGGCACCGTCATCGCCACCGGTGGTCCAGATGCTTCGTGCCGTGTCAAAGAAGAAGCCGGTGGTCGGGTCGACGGCCTCTTCACCGTCAGCATCCACGATACTGCCATCGGCAATCTGGTACTTCTTCAGGTTGCCTGGCCAGCGTGCCGTGTTTCGGGGGGCGAACACGGTCAGGTAGATGTCGTTGAGATTGCGCGCGCGGTTGAACGTGCTTTCAGAGACGGCCGGCGGTGTAAACGATACCGTTCGTTCATTGATTTCGCCGACGATGCGCAGCATAGCCGTGGTCAGTGACTCAACGTCATCCGCGAGGAAGTATTGTCCTCCTGACTGCGCGGCGGTGTCTTCAAGCAGATCGAAGTCGACGCGATAGCCAATCGTGTGGGTCGTGACCGTTTGGTCGCCCGGCGAGCCAGCTGACAGGTCGACCTTGCTCAGATACTCCGACAAATCGTCAAGGCACTGGCCGTCACCGGAGCCAGTGCAGGCCGATCGACTCAGCGTTTCATACCATTTCGGCAGCAGCGGTGATTTATCGGTGGCGCCGTCGTCGAGGCTTGGCTCTCCGTCAGTAATCAGAATGTTGTAGTTCTTAACGCAAGAGCCCACAGTTGGCTGCTGGTAGATGCGTTCCGTGGCGGGCGACCCGGACACTACCGGCACCATTGCGTCCGGATCAGTGTCATCGGGGCTCGGATAATCAAGGGACAGCCCGGACCAGTATCGCGTGTTTTCGTAGAGGGTCTCCGAAAGTGGCGTCGAACCGAAAGCGGGCAGGCCGGCGATCGAGGACACAAGGCTGCTGCGATTCGCATCCAGGTCTTTCACAGCCTCCAGGACAACGCCACCCTGACTGCCGTTGAAGCGCATAACGCCGACGTTCATGTCGCTGAACGATTGCAGGATCGTCGTCGCTACTGACTTCATGACGGCGCTACGGGACAGATCAACGAGCTCCGGGGAGCTCTTCCAGTTCAGGTAGTTGCCATCATAGATCGTGTACGCGCGATTGCGTGGAGCACTGCCCCAGGCGAGTTCCTGGTCAGGGTCGCTGGTCCAGGCAACGCCAGTGTCGGCCGCCGCATAGACTTCATTAAAGGTGCCATCGCCGTGCTGACCGGAGTCAGAGCGGCATTCGACGGGCGCTGAGTGTACGCCGGCCTGAAGGTAGTTCCACGATGCGTTTTCACCCTCGCTACTACCGACGAGTGTGCCTTCGCTACCATCGGCTTCAGCATCGTTGTCCGTGTCGAACGAGCCCGTTGGGCCGCGGAACTGGATCAGTGTGTTGGTAAACGTTCCGAGCCCGTTAATCTGTCGGGTTGCGTACTCGCAGTAAAAGGCTGACTTATCAATCCACTGCTCGTTATCCGAATTGCAGGTCGGAACCAGATCGGTCTCCGACCAGTACAGCGCGCCCGTATCGCAGGCCCCTGACGTATAGGTACGATTGGGATCGTAGGGTGCGACGGTCTGTTCCACCGTCGCCATGGATCCGGACGTGTCGAGGATGAGGACGACATTCGGATTGGGCAGCTGCGTCGGGTCGGGAGTCACCAGCAACAGCTCTGTGTCATCGCCCATTGCCGGAGCGCCGGCCACCAGGGCAACCGCGACGCCCAAGCCCAGCGAAGTTGTTTTGTTTTTGAAGATCATTTGTTTCTCGTCGTCCGAATGAGTCAGCCGAAAGCGAACTACTGCCGCACCGTGACCGACAGTATCGTGCCCGTGGCCAGCCTCTCGACGACAGTCACGACGTTCTCCGCAGCGATAGCGGTGCTGCGAATGCGCTGCAGCTCGACACCAAAGGCACGCAGAGTGTAGGTTTCGCCGTTCAGGCTATAGGCGGTCTCGGGCGTGGTTTGCAGGCTGATGAGTTCGCAGCTGGCGCACTTACGAAACCTCAGCGTGCCAAAATCGCTGCTTGGCAGCACCAGGTATTGGAAAGGCACTTCGTGCGCCTCATCGATCGTGCGGAAATCGGCGAGTGCCGGTAACGCCGCCAGTAACAGCACGGCCAGGGTCGTGATTGCGATGGGTCTCATGGTCTTTGCGTTCCCGTTTGCCGCCATGCCGCGCTACAGCGCGTCACCCTGCGGACCGATAATGTAGAAGGCCTGCGTATGCCGAGCCGTGGCGTCGCGATCCGTCGTGTTTCCAATGCCCGCACGCTCGGAGCTGGCCTCGGACCTGGCGATGAAGTGGAAGGCCGCCATGCCGCCGCTGCCGACGCCCAGGCTGAAGGCCCGGTCCGTTACGATGGTTTCCCGCTCGAAGTCGATGCCGACCGACACACTGTCATTGGCGTTCAGGTTTTCCGTCAGGATGGTTGATTCGGCGGTCGGATAATTCGGCTGCCCGAGCGCCACGGCCAGACCTGCCTCGGCGGCCTGAAAAGCGTTCTCGGAACTCTGGTGGTTCCTCGCCATGGCAAGTTCCGTTGTCGCCGTATTCATCCCGGAAACGGCAAGTACGGTGATCACCGTCAGCAGGACCAGGCCGATGACCAGGACGGCGCCGCCTTGCTGTTTGCGGAGAGTTACGTCTTTCATATCGTTAGCGCCTGTTTATTGATTCAACTGCGGGCATTGCGGAGCAGGATGGTCTTGCTCAGCATGACGCGCCGAAATTCGTCGTTGGGTACCCCAAGGTCGCGGTCGCCGGGCTCATAGTCGGTCGTATCTACAATGCCAATCTCGGGGCCGATGGAGCGCACGATGACCCAGACCCGTGCGGTAACAATCGCATTCGCCGGGTCGCCCAGCACGGCGTGACCAGGGTTCACATAGCGATCGACGGTGTTGTCGCCGTTCGTGTCGACGCCAAACTGGACCTGCAGGTTCTCGACGCCCGGGGCGACCTCCAGGTCGAGAACCGCCGGAACGCCCGCCAGGACACCCAGACTCTTGCGCCGCAGGGTCGGCACGCCAGGGATGAGCGCTGAATCCGCGTCCACGTAATAGCTGTTGACCTGCAGGTTGTGAGTCTCGGACTCGCCCGCGGTATAGCCAGGCGGCATAGTCCCATCGTCGATGATCTGTCCTTGCAGGCGGGTCGACTGAATCTGCAGGCGGGTGGCATCGAAAGCGACGGGATCCAAACTCGTTCGACGCACCGTCAAGGTGTCCGAGTTGGCCTGCGCGGTGCCGCTGCTTGGCGCGCAGCCCAGGCTGTAGGTGTTATTCAGACCGTCGACCGGGCGTTCCAGTGCCAGCGCCCAGTCGCTGCTGCAGACCTCGTTTACCGGCACGGTCAGCGATCGGGGATTGGCCGTGCCGCTGATCGAGCGACCTACGATGGCGTCACCGCGACTCAGCCGACCGTAGTGGCTCGCGAGTCTCAGGTCCGCCTCAATCGTGTCCATCGCGAACTGGGCGGTTTCCTGCACGCGCGCTATGGATTCATTGATGACGTACGCCTCGCGGCTCTGGTTGTAGACCTGGACCGACCCGACGACGAGAAAGGACCCGACGGCGAGCGCGACCATTAACTCTACGAGCGTCATACCTGCGGAGAGACGGCGCGGTGATTTCATTCCGGTAGTGCTCATCGCTGTTTTCATCACATCAGATCCCGGCGAAGTTGTTGACCGGAACCTCGAGCGTGTAGGACGGGTCCGTGTTGATGCCCGGTTCCGACCAGGTGATCTCGACTTCGTACTCGTCCGGCGCGGCGCTGCCGCTCTCAATATAAGTAATCGATACCTCGCCGCCGGGCAGGCTGGAGGCTGCCTGCGCCCGCCAGGCCAGAACGTCATTTTCGGCCATTTCCTCGGGCGAGCAGTCGGCACTACCGGTCATGCAGCCGTTGTCCTTGCCCGCTGATTCGTAGGTTTCGCCAGCGCGCGGATTTGCTCGAATCCGGTCGGCCACATCGCCGGCGAGCGTTACCGCCTGGTGGCGGAAGATCGAGGTGCGTCCCGCCTGGATGCTGTGCAGATAGAGTCCGGCGATGCCAAACATGCCCACGGACATGACGACCAAGGCTATCAGGACCTCGATCAGGGTAAAGCCGCGAACGCGGCCCGGCGTATAAGCGGTCGGCCTGTGTCGGATCATGGGCAGCCACCCTGCAGTGCGATTTGTCCTGCGTCACGCAGAATCATGGAGCGGCCCAGCGGCGTCACGATCAGCACGCGGGCCGCAGACCAACCGCCGGCAGCGACTTCGTTGCCGCGGGCATCGCAGAACGTTGCGGTACTCAGTTCGCCGGCGGCGCCACTGCCAACGCCGGTGGGTCCGAACGTGAAGGAATCTGCGGGGTCGTCGTTCACGTCTGTCGCGTTAACGACGATCTGGCCCTCCAGCGGCGCAAACTCTCGCAGAATGGTATCGTCGCCGTCGACCGCGGCGTCTCCGTCAAGGTCGACGTACACGATCCAGCCGTCTTCAAAGCCTCCGCCGTCGCAGGCATCGCCCAGGCTGCTGGCGCAAAGCGTCACGTTCTCGCGTGCTCTTACCGCTTCCGTGCGCGCCAGCAGAAAGGCCGAGTGCAGGTCGTTGGCGGCCGCCGTCATCCGGTTATTGGCGGTGAATTCGGTCATGTTGGGTACGCCGATCGTCATCATCACACCGACCACCAGCACCGTGATCAACAGCTCGTAGAGCGTGAAACCCCGTTCTCTGCTTAGTTTCCTCATCACGCCAATATACTGGGACTTGCGTCACACTTCGTCCTCATCCGACGAGCGGTGCCTGAGCCACGACGAACGGTAAGCCGCGATGCTCATTTAGCAGCGGTAGGGAAGGCCGCGGCTCGTCTCATAGGCCACTCTCGGCCGCCCCGTGTAGCTGATGACGAGTGCGCGGGAACGGCCCCTGTCGCCGGCGGGGCAGATCCTGATGGTCCCGTTAGTGGCTCTCTTGAAAGTAGAGCGCAGGGAGAATGCGGTCCTGTTGGCTTGTAACCGCACGCCGCCGGTCGGCTGATGACGCTTAAGAAGAGTTTCGCCCGCTTCGCGCAGCCCTTGCCCGGTCCCAGCGTGGTCCTCAAACATGATCCACCCCGCCGACCAGTCCCGGTTGTTGCTGCAGGTTTCGCCGTCGTGGCTGGCGCACAGGGTAATGACGCGACGCCGGACGATGGACAGCTTTCGTGCTAGGTGCACCGCATGAAACAGCGTATCCGCCTCGGCGCGCATCCGCTGGTCGGCGATCAATCCGGCGAACGAGGGAACGCCCAGCATCAGGACCGTTGAAGCAAGCGCCAGGGTCATTAGCAATTCCATCAGGCTAAAACCACTATGCCGGCCTGTTAGCATCGGAAAACCGTGTCGTTGCGAAAACGATTAGCGTAGAGATTCCGTGGGGCATGGAAGAGCCCGGAAACTCTCCTGTGCATCGAGTAATGCTGTTGGAGCGGGTCCAAATGAGAACGATTTCTGTTTATACTGGCGAGCGCGTGGTTTGAGAGAGCAGGGGTGACAATGAGTCGAACAGGGATTCCGGCCAGGTTGGCCAGTCACGGGATTTCACCGACACCGCAGCGCGTCGAAATCGCCGCTGTGCTGCTGGAGAAACCGCAGCACCTGTCCGCCGATCAGCTCCTGGAGACGCTGCGCGAGTCCGGCAGCACGGTGTCCAAGGCTACCGTCTACAACAC
>CAZFVT010000075.1:0-11446 GCA_964522355.1 uncultured Woeseiaceae bacterium
TCAGCCGGATTCTGACGATTTCCTTGCCTTCCCACTGGCCCTTGCAAACGACGCCCGAGTCGATAATGGCGGCGGCATCCGAACCGGCCTGCGGTGAGGTCAGTGCGAAGCAGGGGATCTCTTCGCCCGAAGCAAGGCCGGGGAGGTAACGGTTCTTCTGTTCTTCGGTGCCATAGTGCAGCAGCAGTTCGGCCGGCCCGAGTGAGTTCGGTACGCCGACGGTCGATGACGCCGTGGTGCTTCGGCTCGACAGTTTGGCGATGACCATCGCGTTCGCGTACGCCGAAAATTCGAGGCCGCCATACGCCTTGGGAATGATCATGGCGAAGAATCGGTGCTTCTTGATGAATGCCCAGACCTCGGGCGGCATGTCGCCGCGGTTGTGGGCGATATCCCACTCGTCGAGCATCTGACAGAGCTCTTCACACGGCCCGTCGAGAAATGCCTGTTCTTCTTCGGAGAGTGCCGGCGCCGGGTATCCGGTCAGCTTGTTCCAATCTGGCATGCCCGAAAATAGCTCGCCGTCCCACCAGACGCTGCCGGCTTCGAGCGCTTCGCGTTCGGTATCGCTCATTGAGGGCAGCATGCTGCGATAGATCTGGAGGGCCGGGCGGGTGATCTTCTCGCGGCGGAAATCCGCAATGTTCAGGATGACAAGCCCCGCAAACAAAACCCAAAGCAGGGTCAGCCACAAAAACGCACCGCTGCCTGCCAGCGTATAAGCCGCCAGGGCGGCACCGGTAGCCGCGGTAAAGGCAAACAGACCTACGCGGCTGTAAGCCAGGTAGAGCGCGCCACCCGCGAAAAGCAGGAACCAGAACATACCAATCAAGAAGCCGGACACATTGAAATCCTTAGAGGTCGGTCAAAAAATGCCGCACTGCACCATGCGGAACTTGACCCTACCATTGGCCCGGCGTGGGCGCCAGCGATGCCGTTCCCTTTCCGGCGACCTGGCCGCCGGAAAGGCTCCGGTGCTTCTTACAGGAGGTGTTCGATCGCTGCGCGCTCTTCGCGAAGCTCCTGCTCCGTGGCCGCCATGCGCTCCCGGCTGAAGTCGCTGACGTCGAGGTCCTGGACGATTTCGTAGGCGCCACCGCTGCAGCGAACCGGGTAGGAGTAGATGACGCCCGGCTCAATACCGTAGCTGCCGTCGGAGGGGATGCCCATGCTGACCCAATCGTCGGCGGGCGTGCCGAGCGCCCAGTCCCTGACGTGATCAATGGCAGCCGACGCGGCCGATGCGGCCGAGGACGCACCGCGCGCCTTGATGATTGCAGCACCCCGTTGCTGAACGGTCGGGATGAAGTCATCCGCCAGCCAATCCGATTCGACCAGATCGATCGCCGGCGAATCGGCGACGCTCGCGTGATGAATGTCGGGATACTGGGTTGCCGAGTGGTTGCCCCAGATCGTCATGCGCTTCACGTCGCTGACGTGCTTGCCGGTTTTCGCCGCAAGCTGGGCGATGGCGCGGTTGTGGTCGAGCCGCGTCATTGCGGTGAAGTTGCCGTCCGGAATGTCCGGCGCGTTGGCGCTGGCGATCAGGGCGTTGGTGTTCGCCGGGTTGCCGACCACCAGTACGCGGAGGTCCTTGCTGGCGTTGTCGTTCATGGCCTTGCCCTGCACCGAGAAAATGGCGGCATTGGCCTCCAGCAGATCCTTGCGTTCCATACCGGGGCCCCGTGGACGGGCACCTACCAGCAGAGCGTAGTCCGCGTCGCGGAAGGCAACGTTCGGATCATCCGTGGCGACGACGCCGGCGAGCGTCGGAAACGCACAGTCGTCCAGCTCCATGACCACGCCGTTCAGAGCGTCCAGTGCCTGCGGAATCTCCAGGAGCTGGAGGATGACCGGCTGGTCAATGCCGAGCATCTGGCCTGAAGCAATGCGGAAAGCGAGTTGATAGCCGATCTGGCCGGCACCACCGGTAATGGTTACGCGAACGGGGTCTGTCATGGGAGGTTCCTGGTGTGTCATTGGGTCAATAAAAAGAGCGCGCCAATATACCACCGGCGACCCTCGTCGCGGACCCGTTTTCGGGCGCGATTCGGCTGCCGAGACTGCGAGGTATCTCGCCATTCCCGATCGGGCAGGGCCACGGGCCGGTGTTATACCCGGGCAGGAATTTGGCCGTCCGGGCCACCGTCAATCGCGGAAATTCGATAAGGAAAAGCCCTCACGGCAGCGCCCGCCGGCTTTTTCGTCAGAGGTTGCGCGACCGTAACTTATTGATATTAAATAATAAAAAGATGCCAACGCTAATTTGAGGGGGACCCGGGCCACAAAAACGAACATTCCGCTTGCATCCGAAGGGTATGGTGTTATAGTCAACTACAACACCACTTCACTAAACCAATATTCGGCCAAGCACGGCCCGGAGTAACACCATGAACACTGAGCTCGGAAAACACGATGACGGCCTGATCGGTCTCGGCGTCCTGGCGATGCTGGCGATTGCGCTCATTGCCGGGCAATTTCACGCCTCGACGGGGTCACCCGGAGGCTTCTCGCCGACCGCCGCAGCGCCGCTCTTCAAGGAGATCGTTCGAACCCCCTCCACGGACATCGACGGCGCGATTCGCGAGTTAAGAATCGTTCCCTCGCTCATCAACAGCGCTATTGATCTTGACTGGTCTTCTGATGAAGAGCTGATAGACGGTTACCGCAGCGCCGGGCTTTAAGGCCCGGCGTTTTTTTGATGTCTGAGCACCGCCAGATGCCTCGTCCTGCCATGTCGGCGACCGCGCCAGCTGTTCGCCAGACGTTCTTGTTGTCCGAACTGTTAATATGGCGCGCGCCCGGTCAGGCGAAGGCAGCTGGATCGGCAACCGAAGAACAATAAGAACGTTGGTTGCGACGAGTATCAGTATGGATCCCAAGTGGAACGAAGACCTGCCGATTTACCGGCAACTGCGGGATCGCGTGGTCGCCATGATACTTGAAGGCGCCCTGACCGACGGCGATGCCTTGCCCTCCGTCAGGAACGTGGCCGCCGAGTACCGGCTGAACCCGCTTACCGTGCTTAAGGGTTACCAGGAGCTCGTCGATGAGGGGCTGGTCGAGAAGAAGCGCGGCCGGGGCATGTTCGTTACCGAGGGTGCAAGGGATCAGCTGCTGAAGGATGAAAGGCAGCGTTTTCTCGAGGTGGAGTGGCCGAACGTCCTTATCACGATCAATCGCCTGGGTCTCGATGCCGAAGCGCTGCTGGCTGCCGTCGCCGACGACAGCGCCCGCGACGACGCCGAAAGCGAGGAGGCGGCGGATGACTAACCTCGTGGAAGCTCGCAACGTCACGAAATCCTACGGCCCGGTTCGAGCCGTAGACGACGCCAGTTTCGATATCACCAGCGGCCGAATCATGGGTCTCATCGGCCCCAACGGCGCCGGTAAGACAACCTTGCTGAAGGCCTTGCTCGGGCTGACGGACTGCGAGGGCAGTCTGCGAATCCTGGGGCTCGACCCGTTCCGCCAGCGCAAAGAGCTCATGCGTCATATCTGCTTCATTGCTGACGTTGCGGTGCTGCCGCGCTGGATCAAGGTCAGTCAGCTGCTGGACTACGTCGACGCGGTGCATCCCGGATTCGATCGATCCCGCGCAGAGCAAATGCTGTCAGAGACCAAGATCTCGGCCAATGCCAAGGTCCGTTCGCTTTCCAAAGGCATGGTTACGCAGCTGCACCTGTCCATCATCACCGCCGTGGATGCCAGGCTGCTGGTGCTCGATGAGCCGACCCTCGGCCTCGACATCATCTTCCGCAAGGAGTTCTACCGGAACCTCCTGAACGACTACTTCGATGAAGAACGCACGATTCTGATTACCACCCACCAGGTTGAGGAGATCGAGAATCTGCTGACAGACGTCATGTTCATCAACGATGGGAAAATTGTGCTCGATTCTTCCATGGAAGAACTGCCATCAACCTATGTCGAGCTGCTGGCGACGGCCGATTCGGCGGATCGGGCGCGACAGTTCAATCCAATATTCGAGCGGCAAATGTTCGGCAAGTCGGTGTTGACCTTCGAAGGTATCAAGCGTGAGCAGCTGAGCGAGTTCGGCGAAACGCGTACACCTGATATCGCGGATCTGTTCGTTGCCAAGGTCAAAGGGGAAGCCGCGTGATCAATACGCAGTTGGCGCTGGTTCGCCGAGAGCTTTGGGAGCACCGCGCCATTTACGTCGTGCCTGCCGTACTCATTCTGCTTGTAAGCCTCACCTCAGTCACCGGCCAGGTGGCAATTTCCTCACTGGAAGAAGAGGTCAACCTGGCCATCCTCGGCACCGTCAATATGTCCGAAAACGAGCGCGGCATGGCAGTAACCGGCGTCATGTTCGGCATTTCCTGGCTGTTCTTCCTGACCATGATCGCGCTGTCCTACTTTTACGCACTCGATGCGCTGTATGCAGAGCGCAAGGACAAGAGCATCCTGTTCTGGCGTTCGCTGCCGGTCACCGATTCAGCAACCGTCGTCTCGAAGCTCCTGACGGCCGCCGTTGTTATTCCGCTCGTGACGTTTGTCGCCATCCTGCTTACTCACGTCATCGTGCTGGTGATTTCCAGCATCTGGGTAGGCCTGCGTGGCGTCGATGCCTGGAGTCTCATCTGGAGCGCTGCGCCGCTCATAGAGAACTGGACCGCGACGCTCATCGGAGTGCTGGTGCTGCCAATCTGGTCTGCACCTTTTATTGGTTGGTTCCTGTTCGTATCGGCCTTCGCCAAACGCTCGCCTTTCCTCTTCGCCGTATTGCCGTTGATTGTTATTCCGATGCTGGAGCGCATCCTTTTTGGCACGTCGGTGTTCGCCGAGATGCTCTACGATCGCAATCCCTTCAACATGCCGATTCTCAAGGACATGCCTGCGCTGGAAAACGCGGATTTCGAAGGCGATGACCTTTTGGCACTGGCTGAATCCGGCGTTAACGTCCTGCAGTTCATTGACATCGGCCGCTTCCTGACCAGCGGTTCAGTCTGGATAGGCGTTATCGTCAGCGGCCTGTTCTGTTCCGCCGCCGTTTACGTGCGCCGATATCGCGACGAGTCCTGACAGCCGGTTGGTCGACGGCTAGCCGGAAATCTCTCCAAAACGCCTCACTAGCGCTGATCGAGCGCATGCTTGCGCAGCTTGCCGCGCAGCTGGTCGTAGGTCAGGTTCAGAAGATCCGCAGCTACCCGCTGATTGAATCGAGACTTCTCAAGCGCTGTCTCCAGCAGCTCCTTTTCAGCTTCGAGTATGCGCGCCTTGAAATCCGTCGGTAGCAGCGGCGCGCGGCGCCTGGTATTGGCAGGCAGCGAGCGGGTCCTTGCTGTGGTGGCGGGTAGCTGGAACGGCGAGTCGAACGGGTCGAAGGCGATCTGGGAGACCATTCGGTCCTTGTCTTCCGCACGATAGACGGAGCGCTCCACCGCGTTTTTCAGTTCGCGAACGTTGCCGGGCCAGTCATGCTTGAGCAACGATGAGGCCGCTCTTGCGGTGAATCCGGGGAACACCTCCAGCCTGAGTTCGGCTGCCATGTTGACCGCGAAATTCTGCGCAAGCGGCAGAATATCCTCCGTCCGTTCCCGTAACGGCGGCACGGTGATGACGTCAAACGCCAGCCTGTCCAGGAGGTCCTTGCGAAAGCGATCCTGCTCCGCAAGCGCCGGCAGGTTGGCGTTTGTCGAACCAACAATTCGCACGTCGACGTTGATCGTGTCACTGCCGCCGACCCTCTGCAGCTCGCCATACTCAATGACCCGAAGAATCTTCTCCTGCATGCGTAGCGAGATCGTGGCGAGTTCATCGAGCACGAGCGTACCGCCGTCAGCGCGTTCAAAGTGGCCGACGTGAGACCTCACGGCGCCGGTAAACGCCCCCGCCTCATGACCGAACAGCTCTGATTCTAGTATGGATTCGGTCAATGCGGCGCAGTTGACCTTGATGACCGGTCGTTCCCACCGGGCCGAGAGGAAATGCAGCCGCGAGGCAACGAGTTCCTTGCCGGTACCGCGCTCACCGACGACGAGAACCGGTTTACTCAGGGGGGCGGCGCGGGACACGTGCTCCAGCATTTCGAGAAAGGGGGGAGCCTCACCAATGATGGGTTGGGTAGCGGTTTCCGGCTGCATGGGTGAGAGTTTACCAAGAACAGGCTGTAATGACCGAAAATTGGTATTTTTCACCAAATTGGGTGGATTGATTGGCCTTGAAAAACCACCAATAAACCTCATAAATACAGTCAGTTAAGCTAAGAAGAACAAAGTTGGCACGGTTGCTGCAGTGATAACAGCGAAACATCCATTCACAGAGGACTAATCATGGGAATTTTCACCAGATTCAGCGACATCGTGAACTCCAATATCAACGCCATTCTCGACAAGGCGGAAGACCCGGAGAAGATCGTTCGGCTGATGATTCAGGAGATGGAAGACACGCTGGTTGAGGTGCGCTCAGCCGCCGCCAGGTCGATCGCTGACAAGAAGGATCTCAACCGGAAGCTCTCCGTCCTGGAGCGCGAAGAGCGGGAATGGGAAAACAAGGCGGAGCTCGCGCTGCGCAAGGGACGCGAGGATCTGGCCAAGGCGGCGCTGGTCGAGAAGTCCAGAACAACGGCGGCCGCAGAAGCCATCCGCGCCGACTACGAAGCCGTAGACGCAGGCCTGACGAAACTCAATGAAGATATTTCACGACTGGAAGCGAAGCTCCAGGACGCCAAGGCCCGCCAGAAGGCGCTGCTCGCTCGCCACAAGACGGCCAACAGCCGACTTGCTGCGAGACGCAAGATTCACGACTACAAGATCGATGACGCCATGGTTCGCTTCGAACAGTACACACGACGCATTGACGATGTGGAGGGCCGAGTCGAGGCCTATGACATGGGGCTACCCAAGGATCTCAATCATGAGTTTGCCGGTCTTGAAGCCGAGGAAACGATCGAACGCGATCTCGACGCGCTGAAAAAGCGCGTACAACAGGGCGACAACAGCCCGGCCGATGCGGACTAGCCGGAGGCCGACGTGACTACCTTTCTTGGTGTAGCACTGATCGTCTTTCTCGCGATTCCCGTACCGATATTTATCTGCATGTACTTCATATCCAAATGGAAGCAATCGCGAGAGTTGTCGAGCTCAGACGAACAGATGCTGGAAGATCTCTGGACATCATCGCAACGACTTGAAGAGCGCCTCGAGGTCCTGGAAACCATCCTCGACAACGAAGCGCCGGAATGGAGAAAGAACCAATGACAAGAGAAGCCTGGAACCTGGATCATGGCCCGCTGCGTGGTCTCTACCGCGATCGCGAGAACGGCTGGATCTTCGGCGTCTGCGCCGGTCTGGCTGAGTTTCTCAACTTTCGAACCGGCGCGGTTCGATTAATTGCCTTCGTGGCACTGCTGCTGTTCTTCTGGCCGGTTGTGCTGGCGTACTTTGCGCTCGTCTTCTTGATCCGCGAGAAGCCGCTCGTGTACAGCGGTCGGGACGCGGAGTATGAATTCTGGAGGCGCCACTCCCACGAAAACCGCTGGAGTCATCGATGACTGAGAACGACAGTTTGGGCAGGCGCCGCTTCTATCGGAACAAGAGCCGCGCGATGATCGGGGGCGTTTGCGCAGGGCTGGCTGACTACTTCGGCTTCAACCTGCGCATGACCCGGATATTGATGGTGATTTCCCTGCTCATGTTCCCTGCCACCTTTCTTGTCTATCTCGGAGTCGTACTGCTCGTTCCCTCAGCTCCGGTTGTCGAGGCCCGTCCCGATTACGATGAAGCCTTCCGACAAGCCGTCAGGTCGGACCCTCGCCAGACAATGGCCGAAGTAGGAAGGCGATACAAGAAAATGGACGCGCGCCTGGCGAAGCTCGAACGCTACGTGACGTCATCCAGGTTTCATCTGGATCAGGAATTCAGGAATCTCTAGCCGCGTGAACAAAGCGTTGGGGTTAGAATTGGGAGGAAGTCTATGAGCGGTTCACATGTTTTCGTGCTGGCGATCATCGCCATGGCATTTGGTTTCAGCTTGCTTAAGGCCTGGATTCGCAAGCAGCCGGAACCGCCGCAGGCAGAGGAAGAGGATCCCGTTACCATGCTGTCGCGGATTGAAGCGCTGGAGGCGCGAATTCAGGTCCTCGAGCGAATCGTCACCGATCGCAATCACGATCTGAAACGAGAGATAGACCAGCTTTGACCGAAGCTTCGAACAACATCACGGTTGCCGACGAGATCGCGGATCTATGCGCGTCGGTGCTCAAAGCCCGTGATAATGCCCAGATACTTGTCGTTGCCGACCGCAGTTTGAGAGCGTCGGGTGAGGAACAACGCGTAACCTGGTGTGACGGCGCGTCCGACCTACCCGAGCAGGAAGGCGGAGGGCGGTTCGAGCTGGCGATTGTGGATACTGATTCCGCGGTGATTGCCAACGAACCGGCTTTGAGCCAACTGCTGGCCGCGCTGCGCGATCGATTCGCGAGACGCGTTCTTGTCCTGGACCAGCGCCAGGCAATGGGTCTCAATGACTACCTGGCGCTCGGGTTCGAGCGTATGCCGGGTGCGGCAACCGACGACCGGCAGTTTCTGTTTGATCCTGATGCCGAATCAAGGCAGCGTGAGTGGAACAACGCGCGAAACTGGGCGAATCCAGAGAACTTTGAACGCTATCGTTGGTAGATACTGGCTGGTAGCTACTGATCGCGTTCGCGGAAACGCTGAACCTCTTCATTGAACCGCGCCGCGAGCGTTTCCATTTCGCCGACGGCAGCGTTGTACTTCTTGTTCAGCAGGTCTTCCCGTTGCTGTTCAACCTCGGCGTCCAGGTCATCCAGTTCAAGCCGGGCTTCTTTTTCTTCCTGCACGATGCAATCGAGATAGACCTCCATGGCCGCAACGTATTCCTTCACAGCCGATTGTGTCGTGAGCATGGTCGCCTTGTCAGAGGTCATGCCATCGGGAATCTCGATACGAGCGGGATACTCGCAGGCCGCATAGGCGCCGCCGGAGAAAGAGCAGGCGGCAACAACGATGGCACAACGTGTGAGCAGGTTTTTCATGAGGTTTCTGTCCGAGTACGGCGGCTCACCGCCGGGTTAGGTTCGCTAGGCCGCAATTAAATCATCTTTCCCAGTGGCAGGCGATGCGGTTTAAAAGCTCTGAAAAAACAGAAAGCTACAGCCGTCAGGCAAAAAGCGCCCGATACTTGTCCGTGCCCTCTGCCTGGGCGAGCACGAGATCGAGGTAATCATCCGAGCTCATCGGTTCGCCAAACAGCAGGCCCTGTACGTAAGCGCAACCCAGCTGTTGCAAAAAGTTGAGCTGCTCCTCGGTTTCAACACCCTCGGCAACGACGTCCTTGTTCAGGCTGTTGCCCATCTGAACGATGGTGCCGACGATCGTCGCGTCATCGACGTTGGTGGCAACTTCACGGACGAAGGAGCGATCGATCTTCAGGGTATTGATCGGGAACTGCTGCAAGGCGCTCAATGAGGAGTAGCCGGTGCCGAAATCATCGATCGCGAGATGCAGTCCCTGCGCGTAGAGCTCTTCGAGAATACGGATCGTCCGAACCGGGTTTTCCATCAATGTCGTCTCGGTGATTTCGAGCTCCAGAGACGTCGGTGATACACCGTAGCTGCGCATGATGCCGGCAATTCGGTTGATGAAGTTGGGATGCCGTAGCTGTCGCAGGGAAAGGTTAACGGACACTCGTCCCGGCGATGACACCGAGCGCTGCCAGTATCGGAAGTCTTCACAAACGCGGTCGAGCACCCATTCGCCGATCTGCACGATCAGGTCGTTTTCTTCCGCCAGCGGGATGAAGTCGGACGGCAGGATCAGGCCCTGATCGGGTAACTGCCAGCGAACCAGCGCTTCCGCGCCAACCACCCGCCCGGTTTCGGTCTCGTAGCGTGGTTGATATCGCACCAGCAGCTCATCGCGTTCGAATGCGCGCTTGAGCTTGCTCTTGGTCATCAAGCGCTCGACGTTCGACTGAACGGTGTCCGGGTTGTAGTGAGTGAAGGTATTTCCGCCGTCTTTCTTGGAATGATAGAGAGCGGCGTCGGCATTGCGGATGAGGTCAATGACGTTCGTGCCGTCGTCCGGGTAGCAGGCTATGCCCATGCTGGCGGCGATGAAGACCTCGTGCCCCTGCACATAGAGTGGCTCCGCGAGGTGATCAAGCGTGCGCCGCGCCAGCGTTTCGATGTGGTTCATGGTCTTCGGAGAGCGCTCAAGGCGATCAACGATCACCGCGAACTCGTCGCCTGCCAGGCGCCCGATAATGCAATCTTCCGGCAGGGATTCGGCGAGACGATTGGCAACCGTTTCCAACGCGGTATCACCTGCCATGTGGCCAAAGGTGTCGTTGATCTCCTTGAATCGATCAACATCAATGTAGATCAGGGACAGGCAGTGGCCGCTACGATTCGCCCGCGCGATCGCCTGCTGCAGGAGATGCTGGAACTGCATCCGGTTGGGTACCTTGGTGAGCGGATCAATGCGCGCCAGGTAGCGAATGCGCTTCTCGGCTTTTCGCCGCTCGGTGATGTTTTGTGCCGCAAAAATCCGCACCCCGGGCAGGCCGTTGCCGGGCTCAATTTCGGAACCCGTGTAGGAAACGGGAATTGCATCGCCAAGCTTGCTGCGGAGCTTACCTTCGTCCGGAATACTGCTTTCGGTGTCGATCTGCAGCTTCTCGTGGCGGCTCGACGTCAGCAGCGTTGAGATATCCGTGCCGAGCAGTTCCTCTTCGTCGACCTGGAGCATTCGCTTCGCGGCGTGGTTCACGCGCGTGATTTTGCCGGTCTCGTCAGTGACGAATATCGCCTCGCTCATTCCGGAGAGAATCTTGTCGACCAGGTCTCTTGATACCGTGGTCTGCTCGAGCATCTCGCGCATGTTGTCGAATGCCCGGGCCAGTTCGCCCAGTTCGTCCGGCTCGGCGGAGCCCAGCGGCTCGCTGAAGTCCGACCGGCTTATCCGTTCTGCCTGCGTCTTCAGGGTCGCAATGCGGCGAGTCTGTGACTGGACGACGAGCCAGATGGTGATGCCGCACAGAAGGGCCGCGAAGCCGACGACGGCGAGAATCCTGCCGAAGCTCTCCGCCCGCCGGTCCGCGTCGGCAGCGAGCAGCATGTCGCGGAAATCCGCAGTTGCTCTCTCGACCGTCGCCAGGGAAAACTGGCCATAGAGCGCACCGAGCGTACCGGAACCGGAAGGGATATTCCGTTCGAGAATGATGCTGTGCGCCTGCGATGTGGGCGCGGTGGCCAGCGAGGCGTCGACGGGCAGCTGGGTAACATCGCCGGCGGCGACCGATTCACCGCTGGCCAGGACTATTGCCAGTCCGGTCAGGTCGGGGCTGTCGGCAACCGCTGCCGTCAGCAGCCGCGACAGCACGGCCGGGTTGGCCGCGCTCCCCGGGAGCCGGGTGATGACGTCGGCAATGCGCGTCAGTTCTTCTTCCGAGCGCCGTT
>CAZFVT010000076.1:0-11406 GCA_964522355.1 uncultured Woeseiaceae bacterium
AGGTTGACGGTAAAGGTGCTGTCGTCGGGCGCAACGGTGGGCAGATGCGGCCCTTCCGCTTTACCGGTAAAGGTAACGCGCGCTTCGACTTCGGAGTTGTCGGGAAACGCCTTCGTGCGTTCGAGATAAACGGCCGAGCGACTTTCGTCGGGCGTAAAACTGCCCTCCCCGCCGTCTGCCAGTCGTTCGCCGATACCGTGTGAATCCCGCAGGAAGAAATCCGTGGCATCGACGACCGCCTTGCCGTTGCGCTCGGCGACGATATCGAACCCCCAGATCACGGACTCGGCGAAAGAGTCGCGAACCGCCTGGCGCTCATCGGCGTCGTCGCTGACGGCGCGATAGGCAAGGTTGGGCTGAACCATGAGCAGTCGCGGTCCGACGCGGCGGAATTCGACAACCTTTCTCGACCCCAGCTGGCCGCGGTCGAAGCCCAGATCGTTGGAGCCCACGCCCCGCGCGAGGGACGACTGGTAAAGCAACTCCGGCGCGTCGCTTTCGATACCAAGATAGAGACGTCCTTCGCCCTCATCCCAGTAGAGATCAACGAATCCGCCCTGGTGATCGAATCCAGCCAGGCGGGAATCCATGTCGGGCCCGGCCGTTTCGGCGCCGCATGCGCTGATCAGGAAAAGGCAGCAGACCAGGATCGTGCGATTCAGCATAGGTGCTCCAAATTCAATGCGCTGCAGGTTCCATCAGGGCAGCACGAAACTGTTCGAGGAAAAACTCGGCGTCCGTCCGGGCGAGGACCATCGGCGGGCGAAGTTTCAGCGTGTTGGCATCCGGGCCAATCATGCTGGTCAGGATACCGCGTCCTTTTAGCGCGTTCACAAGATGCCGCGCTGCGCCTGTCGCTGGCCGCGACAGCTCGCCATCCTCAATCAGCTCTACCGCGAGAAACAGGCCGTGACCACGCACGTCGCCGATGAGCGGCTCGTCCGCAGCGATCTCTGCAAGACCGCCTTTGAGAAACTCGCCCTGGACTCGTGCATTCTCCTGCAGTCCCTCAGACTCGACGATATCGAGCACCGCGAGGCCTGCCGCGGCCGAAACCGGATTGCCGCCGAAGGTATTGAAGTAGCTGCCGGTTTTGGCGAATCGCTCTGCGAGCTCACGACGAAGCAGGGTTGCAGCGAGCGGATGGCCGTTTCCGAGCGGCTTCCCCAGGGTGACGATGTCGGGTTCGACGCCATCCTCCGTATGCCCCCAGAAGTGTCGACCGGTCCTGCCGAGGCCCGGCTGTACTTCATCGGCGATGAACAGCCCACCTTCTGCCTTGACGATGTCACTGACGGCGCGTAGATAACCGGGCGGCGGCTCTACGACCCCGCTGGACGAGGCGATCGTGTCGATGATAAAGGCGGCAAACCCCTCGCCTCTTTCGCGCAGGGTCGCGATAGCGCCATGCAGGCTTTCGGCATAACGCAGGCCGGCATCCGCGCCGCGGTGCTCGCCGCGATACCGGTCGGGCGCAGGCACGGAAATCACCCAGGGCGGCCGATCGGCGAGCGGAACATCCTCGGTAGAAATCTCAAAAGTCGCCTGGGAATTGCCGTGGTAGGCATGTTCGATGACGACGACACCCTGTTGCCCGGTGGCAGTCCTTGCCACGCGCAGCGCCAGCTCGTTGGCTTCGGAACCCGTGCAGCTGAACATGGCCACGTCAACGGACTCCGGCGCAAGCGACAATAAACGCTCGGCGTATTCGACGACGTTTTCATGCAGGTAGCGAGTGTGCGTATTGAGCCTGCGCGCCTGCGCCTCGATTGCGGCAACGACCTGCGGATGGCAATGCCCAACGTGCGGCACGTTGTTGTACATGTCGAGGTAACGCCGACCGCTTTTGTCGGTCAGCCAGACGCCACTGCCTTGAACAATGTGCAGGGGCTCGTCGTAAAACAGTCGGTAGGCAGGGCCTAAGGATTGTTGCCGTCGTTCGGCGAGGCCGGACGCGTTGGCAGAAGGATCGCCCCGCGCCGAAGCGTTCATTCGATGCGGCTGATGCGGCCGGCGATAATCCCGCCCACCAGCAGTATCGCGCCCAGGGAGAACAGGAACTCGGGATAACTCCGCGTGATGCCGAGATAGAATGTCGCCAGGGCATTCAGCGCCTGAAAGGCGTTAATGATCTTGTTCCGGCGCAGCGACATCTTGGGAAAGCGAACCCGGGAGATCATCGCAATGCCCAGACCAAACATCATCACAGGCAAATAAAGCGTCAACGGGAGGCTGGCCGCAATGTCCGGGTAGCGCACCAGCAGGATGACAGCCGTCGACGTCAGCCCGCCGCCGGCCGCCGTGATCGGCACGCCGCTGAACCAGCCCGGCGTCGGCGTTTCTGTGGTGAGGTTAAAGCGCGCAAGACGCATGGCGCCGGCGAGAACAAAAACGGATACCGCCGTCATCAGCAGCCAGTAGCCGTTGGTGCCGTACTGGAAACCGGCAATGTCAAGGCCAGCGTGATAGACGAGCATGGCCGGCGCCACGCCAAAAGCGACCAGGTCGGCCATTGAATCGAATTCGGCGCCGAAACTGGAGGTCGCCTTCAACAGCCGCGCGGCGAAGCCGTCACACACGTCGAGAAGACCGCACCAGACGATCATCCACCCGGCAAGCTCAAGATTGCCGGCCTGGCTCATCGTAATAGACGCGATGCCCAGCACCAGGCTTGCCGCCGTGAATGAGTTGGGAATCGTATAGCGAAGCGCGGAATTCAAAAAACACAGCCCCCGACTGCTGCGACCAGCGGGATCACCCGAGGCGCGAAAGGCCGTCATTTTGCCTAGCGGCTGCGACTATGACCAGCCCGGCGTCGCGGCAGGCAAAAGGCCTTTAGCGGCTGGAGCGTCGACCGCCGCTGACGCCCAGCGGACCCCTGGGGATGGCGAGCTGCATAACGAGACCGTTTCGCATGACTTCGACCGTAACGTTCTCGCCCGGTGCACCTTCCATGACGTATCTCGAAATGTCATTCATGCTAAACACTCGATTACCGTCGTATCGGACGATCTCGTCACCGGGACGCATGCCCGCATTCAGTGCCGGCGAGCCCTCGAAGATACTGCTGACGGTCACGCTGATCTGCCTGCCGTTGGCCTCGAGATAACGTCCGTAGGCATCGTCGCCCAATTCCTCGCGCAGTACGGCCGAAGAGCTGGGGATGCTGGCCCGCTCGCCTTTCAGTCGCGCTTCGTACCGGGCTTGCAGCGAGGCCATCTGCAGCTCGGACTCACGTCGCAGGATCTCATCCGCTTCCTGCGGCGAAAAACCGTTGTCGACCAGCCGCGCGCGGCGCGCTTCCGGATCGCGGGAAGACGAGCGCCGCCTGACGCTCCCCGCGCCCTCGCCAGCCTGGGCGGCATCGACCACGCCGACGGGTTGTGGCCGATTGGCATCGGGCGTCGCACGGTCGTCGCCACTCTGCAGATCACTAAGGTAAAAGAGTTCTTCTTCAAGGAGCTGCCGCGCATCACGTTCAATAACCAATGCCGCCTCCAAAGCGGCCACCCGCTGCTCCAGCGACGCGGTGTCACTGGACTGAGGCGTGGCGCCGATCGACGACACAGCTGCAACGGGGGATAGTTCGGCGGATGGATACCAGGCGGCGAAGACTATGCCGCCGGCGACGAACCCCAGTATTCCGGTCAATACGAGTGCACGCATGGGATACTCACACCATGGCTAATTCAGAGTCCTTCTTTTTCCTTCGAACGGCGCGGTGGCAAAGAGTTCATCAGGCCAACGACGGTCACGCCTCATCGAGCGCTGACGCCAGCTCCGGTCTGTCAGTCTGTCGATAGAGTTCGCTCAGGTACTCGCGAATCGTATCCACGTGAAAACGACGTGCCCCGGGATTTTCCCGAAGACCCTCATAGCTGGGCTTGAGCAGCTCTTCGGCCTCGACATACTCTTTGACGGTGGTCAGCGCCGCGCCCAGCGTCGCCTCCGCCCACAGGCTGCGCCAGTGATCGTCGCCATAGGCATCTTTCAACGGCTGCACGGCCAGTTGCGCAGGAATCAGTGCATCCTCTCCGCGACCGGTTTTTAACAGCATGATTGCAAGGCCCGTTCGGGTAATGGCGATATCGGGATGATCGGAATCAAGCAGCGCCGCGTTCATGTCGAGCGCTTCCCACAGGAGTGGCTCGGCGCCGGCATAGTCACCCGCCTCGACCAGCCAGCCGGCATAGTTCTGCAGGCCATAGGCGAGATTGACGTGCCCATCCGGATAGGCCGAACGATAGACATCCACTGCACGCCGGGACATCTCCAGGGCTCGATCACCATCGCCGAGGTCGGAATACAGGAACGACAGATTGTTATAGGACTGCGCGACCGAAGGATGCGCTTCGCCAAGCTGCTCCAGTCGAATCTCGAGCGATTCCCGGTACGCGCTCTCTGCTTTCTGAAGTTCACCGGAATCCTGCAGCACCGCACCGAGATTGTTGAGCCCGGCCGCAACGTTTGTATGTGAGTCACCGTAGTACACGCGCATTGTGTCTACCGACTCGCTGAACAACGTTACCGACTCCTCGAAGCGGCCCATCTCGTAGTAAAAGACTGCGAGATTGTTCAGGCCGTGATAAATCTCCGGATGCACGCCGCTCGGGATCAGGCTTCGACGCATAGCCACAGACTCCTGCAGCAGCGGCTCAACTTCCTCCACGTTGCCCTGGTCCAGATAGTTCATGCCGAGCGAGTCGAGGCTCTTGGCCAGGGTGAGACTTTCGCCGCCGTCGATGCTGCGCTGTATCTCGATGGCTTCAAGGAGATGCGCTTCGGTGTCCTCGAAGCGTCCCTCCAGGCTACGAATATTGGCGAGCCCGAACAGCGTCTCTGCAAGCTCGGCTCGACCCTCCGACCCCAGCCCTCGCTGAACTACGAGCGCCTCGTTGTAGAGGTCTGCCGCTTCGTCGAGCTCTGATTGGAACCCGAGCAACTCGCCAAGGCTTACCCGACTCGCCGCAACCTCAGGGTGATCTCGGCCATACAGCGACAGGCGAGTCTCAAGCCCGCGGTTCAGCAGGCCCGCCGCTTCGTGGTAGAGGCCGAGCCGCATGTAGACCGTTCCCATCGTGTCCAGCAGGTTCGATCGGATGGCCGGCTGGTCGTTCAGTTCAAACTCAATACGCCTCGCGCCCTGGTCCAGGATCTCGCGCGCCGTGATGGTATTGCCGAGCGCTTCGCTGGGGTCGGATACCCGGAACAGGTCGACCAGGAAGTCGGTTGTCTGCTGCGCGGTTTCCGCCTCGATCTCGGCGCGCGCCCGCTGCCGTTCTGCTTCGGCCCTCGCAAAGATGGCAACCGTGGCCAGGGTGGAGGCGATGACCATACCAACGACCGAGGCCGCCGCAATGACGGCAAGACGACGCTGGCGGCGTCGATACTCGCGCTGCTTCAGGTCATCAAATCCCACCGCGAGCATGCCGGCAATGAGCTTTAGCTTGCCGTCGGCCTTGCCGTCCTTGCCGGGCCGGAGGTCCGCCGCAATCGGTTCAGCCTGTTCGTTGCTGAGCTCTCCGTCAGGACCCAGCTTGTATCTCAGGGCCTGCGGAAAACATTCCTCGTCTTCCCGGCCGGGCATCTGACTTGCGTTCGGTTCGCCGTCGACGATGACGCAGAAGATTCGGTCTTCACGTCCGAGTCGCTTGAACGCGAGGATCTCCTCGTTGACCCAGTGCGATTTCGCCGCGGAGGGTGAACAGATGACGAGCTGGCACGCCGACTGTGCGAGCGCCTCGTTGAGCACGGCGCCCAGGTCAGTCGCCGTCGACAGTTCATCCCGGTCCCGGAATACGGGCGCCATGCGGGCGGGCACGACGCCGTGCGGCGTTTCCTTGCCGACGAGATGTTTGGGTGGACGGTAAGACTCCAGCGAGCGATGCAGCCAGTCGGCAGACTTGTTGTCTGCATGGCTGTAGCTGATGAAGGCCTTGTACTTGAAATCGCTCATGGTCGCCTGGCCGTCGTGATTGCCCGGGTTTCGAGTCTGCGCGGCGGCAGAATGTTAACACTCGAAACTTCGGCTACGGATAAGGGCCGACTCGATCCGCCAGTGCAGTAGATAGCCCGCTTATGTCGGGTAAGTACAACATTAAGTTAAATCAATCACCAGAAAACGCCATATACGGCCTTGCCAGAGCACGATTTGTTCCGTCCGTATGAAAACGGGTGTAGGGTGAACGCGCTTTACTCGAAACACACATCCTCAATACAACAACGAAAAGAATTGCGGGATTGGGTGACTGAGCGATCCAACTTCGAGTGGCGGGCCCGACACAACGATGCAGATCTCGACCCCGAGGTTGGTAAGGGGCAAGTGAGCGGTGGTTCGTTGTGCAGCGATTCGGGGAGCAATCTCGAGACAAGACGCAGTCCTGCGAAGTCTTTCGTTTCCGGCCGGAGATCGCGGAAGTGAAAAGATTACGACTGTTACTGATATCTATGGTTCTTGCTGCGTCCAATGCATGGGCGCAACCGGTGACGGATGGCCTGCAGGTCAGGCTAGCCGCCAACGAGGCTGCCTTCGTCATCGAAAACAACCAGGTTTTTTTCTGGGGGGACCTTAGCCTTAACGGGAACAACGCCACCCACGATCCTGCAAACAACTTCAATGAGCTGCGGCCGATCCTGGTCCAGTCAAACCCGACCTTGAGCGGTGAGCCTACGATTCGATTCAACGGCAACAACGCCCTCGAGCTGGACTTGAGCTTCCTCGCCAATTCGGATTACACGATCTTCGTTGTTAATGGCCGTGACCGATTCGGCCTGGCCAATTTCTATATCGCCGGCCAGTCGGGGTTCGCAAACCAGAACCTGGTCCTCGGTTATGAGCAGCCTGGTCTCTTGCGACACGCACACTTCGCTAACGATCTCGATGTTGCGGTCACACCCTATACCGGGCAGCAGATATGGGCGATCGATTCATTCCGTTTCTCCCAGACCGACGGCAAGGACATCTTTCAGAACGGCGCTAATGTCGCCAGCGATGACAGCACCGCGCCGTTGATAAGCAACTTTGGCACAACCCTCGGTCACTTTCGGGCAATACCAGGATTCTTCTTCGTCGGTGACCTGGCCGAGGTCATTATCTACGATCGGGCGCTGTCTACCGCAGAGCGCCAGCTCGTCGAGGCCGATCTCGCCGAGCGTTACAACCTGCCGCTCGTTGTGGAAGAAGAATCTGCCCCAGAAATCGATCGCGATGCCCTGCTCGGAGTATCGCCGGGATCAGGCGACCTCATCTGGATCGATCCGCTGGAGGCGATCGGCAACTTTATCGGCACCGGCGTTGGCGGCATCGAGGCGCTGGCCAAGAGCCCGATCTCCGGCACCTTGTACGGTGGCGAGTTAGCTGAAGAGCTGGGACCGGTCGATCCTGTATTCAGCTACGCGACGAGCATCAGCCTGGAGTTTGACAGCACCGACAGCTCGCCGGTCAACGGCATAGACAACCTCGAGATCCTGTTCTCGACGTCGGTCACCAGCGGCAACATCGGCGCGCCCGATCTCGAAACGCTGGTCTTCCGGTTTCTCGACGGCGACGTAGAGGTTGCAACCGACGTTGCGATCCTCGACAACACGCCCCAGCCAATTGGCGGCGCGGCACGTACGTTCAACAACATCTTTTTTGACTACAGCCTGGATACCCAGACACTCTCCCAGATCGTCAACGCCGATAACGCAGCGATCCAGAGTTCGAGCGGCATTCAGTACCAGGTCACGGACAGCGTGGCGATTCCGGTCGATGGGCTGCTGATCTTTTTCGGCTACGACAATGGAGATCCTTTCGATGACGCGGAAGGTGCGGTTGTCACTCAGGACACGCAACTGCTCGGAGTCGCAGGTGGGGCGTCACTTTATACGCTCGACGAGCGCAGCGGCGAAGCCAGTCAGGTCGGTCCGTTTGGCGCCGGCATTCTCGGTATGCGGGCCGCGGATTTCGACGCCAGCGGAACGCTATGGGCCGTGGTTGATGTTTTCGGCGATGACAATTTCGAGGCTCTTGCTACGATTGACCTTGAAACCGGTGCTGCAAATGTCATTGGCGCCATCCCGTCAGTGCAAAATCTCGATGGCATCTCCTTCGACGATGAAGGCAACCTGTTCGGTGTATCCAGCAGCAATGACGGGCTTTACCTGATAGGAACAGACGACGGTGCAGTCACTACCGAGATCATTGGAGTCTTGTTCACCGATAACGCAGAACCAATTCCGGCAGGCGGCTTCCGCAGCCTTCAGTTCGCCTGCGACGATACGCCGTTCGGTGAAGGTCGCGGCACGCTGTACGCCGGACTCGGCGAGGAAGATGGCGACGGTGGTCGACTGTTCGTTATCGATCCCGAGTTGGGAGTTGCAAGCGAGGTCGGCGAAGGCAGCCTAACCGAGGGTGAGTCGCTGTCTGGCCTCGCGCTGCACACAAGCTGCGGCACGTCAATTTCGCAGGCGCCGACGCCAACCGGCACGAACGTCAAGGTCGTCACGGCGGCAGCGTTCGAGCAGGTGGCGTCGAACGTCGTCGAGCCGGGCCTCACGGACGCGTTCTTCTGCGTCCTGCCGGATACGCGCTGGACGCCCGACGGCAGCGGTGGCTTCAACTTCAGCCCCGTTAACCTGAACCTCGGCAGCCTGGCGGGCCAGGGCACCTGCAACGGCGACCTCGTGCCCGGACAACCCGAGCAGGGCAACTGGGTCGATGACATCTTCCCGAACCTGGACCTTGTCGTTGCCCCCTGGTTCCGCAGTTACTTTGGCGAAGTGACACTGCCAGGCGTCGGGCCAACAGAGGGCCACTGGCTGGCGCTTGCCGTCATTCGCTCTACGGCGGAGTACGACGGCGCAGTCGCCTACACGACCTTCCCGGAAGCGCTCATCGACTTCTCGATTGCGGATCCGAACGAAACGCCTGACTGCGATCGGGATCTGAATTTCCGCAATCTGGATCTCGGCGGCGCCGTTCCGGCCTTCGGCGACTTTGCCAACTACGAAGGCAATCGCATGATCGTGCAGTCAGGCCAGTGCAACCGGGTGAGAAGCATCACGCGGCGAACCACCCACGTGTTCCCGGTTCGCTACGAACCGACGAGAGGCAGGGCTCCACGCGCCGAGTTACCGAACCTCTATGCGCAGATCTCGGGTATCCGCGGAACGATCCAGGAGGCATCAGCCTGCCTCGCGGATGCCAGCCAGCTGGCGCCGCTTCAGGCAACGCTTTCCAGCGCGCAGCTGGAGCTGCGTTCTGGCAACTACGCAAATGCGGAGCAGCTCTTCGAACAGATCGCCTTCATAGGCCGGGATATCGACTACGCAGGCTGTGAGGTTGGCTCGCCGAGACCGAATTATCGCGGCAACTTCATCTCCCGCGGTATCACAGCAGCGTTCTCGGTACACGATCGATTCGAGCACCCGAACGTATTCGTGAAGTATTTCGTACCACCGGGGCTGGATATTCCGCTGCTGGATGAGGAGCCCATCGCTCCTCCCATCCCATAGCGGTCTTGTGTGGTGGCCGGTAGCGAGATCGGGAGAGCTCGTTACCGGTCGGACCCACCGCGAAGTGTCGCAATTCTTTACAGATTTACGGCAGCCGCAGCGTAAAGGTGAAGGAGAATTTAGGAATTCGTTGAAGATTCAGCGACCTGGAAAGTTGGCATGATCGCTGCATCTCTTAACCGTTGGAAAAAAAGAAGTTCCTGGGGAAGAACGTTATGACAAAAACAATAACTACAATTGTCGCCAGCCTGTTGTTGTTCGCGAGAACGGCATCCGCCGATCCCGTAGTGCTAGATATCAGCTTTGGTACGCTCGACGACGCATTTGAGACCGCGTTCGGCATCTTTGCGGATCCGTCGCCTTTCCTGGAAGACGACATTCTTCTTGACCCATTCTCGGCGTTCGACGGCGGCAGCAGCCTTGCTCCAATTGCGTTCGACGTGGGCAACAGCGCGCCGATCGGCGATTTCACCGGCTTCGCACCTTTGAACAGCTTCTTCTTCGTAGACACGTTTACCAACTACAGCTTCGAGTGGGACCTGGGTCCCGGGTCTTACGCGTTTGTTCTTCTTGATGCAGCTTTGTTCTCGGACTATGGACTGGGCGGCGGCGCTTTCAATCTGGCCGTGAACGGCGCCAGCGTCGGTGGCGGCGACGGCGCTTTTGACCTCCCGAATCCGTTCTTCTTCGAAAGCATCGCTCGAATCGACTTTACGATCGAAGACATGCCTCCGGTCGGCGTTCCGGAACCCGGCACGCTGGGTCTGCTCGGCCTCGGGCTCTTTGGTCTGGCATGGACTCGTCGACGCCGACGCTAGCCGTTCCATTGTCTGTCAGATAAACCCCACCCTCGCGGTGGGGTTTTTCGTTCTGGATGCAGCAATCCGGGCGACGGTCAGCAACCACCCTGTGATTCTGGAATAATCGGTCGCTATGCCGTCTTTGAGTTTCCGCACGACTCGCCCTACCTGCTGATGCTGGACATCGACCGCAGTCGCATTGCCATTCCGCTTGTCGTTGCGGTCACCGGTCATCGCGACCTGGTTCCGGAAGAAGTTCCGATGATCCGGCAAAAGGTGCGAACGCTTCTGGGCGATCTCGCAATCCGCTATCCGAATCGTCGGCTTCGCGTGATGTCGCCGCTGGCTGAGGGCGCCGATCGCCTCGTGGCCGAGGAGGCGCTCGCCGCCGGCATCGAACTCATTGTGCCCCTGCCGATGCCCCGTGAGATCTACGGGACCGACTTCGAGAGCGATGAATCTCGCGAGGCCTTTGTCCGCCTTTGCGACCGCGCCGATGAAATTCTCGAACTGCCGCTGGCCAAGGACAACAAGCTTGAGGACATCACGAAGCACGGCGAAGCACGCAACCTGCAGTACGCGCAGCTTGGCGTGTTTCTCTGCGCGCACTGTCACGTGCTGCTCGCGCTCTGGGACGGCAAGTACACCGACGACCTGGGCGGCACCGGCCAGGTCGTTCGCTTCCATCATGATGACATCATGCCCGGCTACGCCGAGCGTTCCGTTGGCAGCCAGCAAATGCTGGTCGACGACGAGAGCGACCTCGTCTATCACATCGTCTGTTCGCGCGATCGCAACGACGGCGGCCCGGCGCAAAAATTTGAGCCGCTGGAGACCTGGTGGTTTACCAAGGACGAGAAGAAGCCCCGCAGCAAGACGATGCCGCCGCAGCACCAGCTCATCTTCGCACGCGGCGGCGAGTTCAGTGCAGACGCAGTCCAATTTGCCGGTCAGATCGGTGAAGGCTGCTATCCGCTCTACGATCCGGACAAGATCGACTACCTGCCGCCCGGCATCGAGACCATTCACTACCTGTTTTGCATCAGCGACTGGCTGGCAATCCACTACCAGAAGCGCGTCCATCGAACGCTGAAGTCAACGCACTTCCTAG
>CAZFVT010000077.1:0-11348 GCA_964522355.1 uncultured Woeseiaceae bacterium
GAGGCCTGCGCGAGGGCATCGTGCACGGCAAGACTGAGCAACGAGCCGCCCAGGGCGACTATCAAACACTGACTACGGGCAATGGGCCGGGAATGCTCCATGGCTTGATAACTCCTTGGTCTTTTTTCCCCAACGGTGGCTGGAGAGTGACTCTTGAAGCTATCAGTACGCTTGCGTTAGCCGTATCGGTGGCGCGACGCCTCCTGTCGGTAGCCCGACACATTCACGGATTCTGCAAGGAATCCGGGGCTCTTTTAGGGAACAGCCGGGCAAACCACTGAGCACGGGCCGGACAGGTGACGCCGAACGTGGCGAGGCTCGAGACGGGAACACCGGGGAACGATGAATCCGGTAAAGGAATACCCTTCAGGCACAACCTCAGGAGGTCTAGTTGCAGACACGCACAGAACCGGCCCACCTAGGTGTGCTTGTCCACGGCCGGCCCAGTATCAGCCCGCGCCAAGCGCACGCATGACGTCGTTTACGTCTGCCGCTCTCTCTTCCAGAACTTCGAGGCTCGAGTCAGGCAATAGACCGCCGAAGGGAAACTTGCTGAACGCCGGCACCTCATCGAGTCGCGGCACATCCTCCGCCTGGCCTGCTGCAATCTGCCCGTGAAGGCGCGCAACCAGGACGAGATCGGCCAACTCCGGCTTGTGACCTCCAACCCTTTGCCAGTCCCCCCGGCTGAGAGCAACATCGACCATATCCGACTCGAAGTGCCAGTGCTTCAGGAGCACTACCCCAACCTGGTTGGCGTATCGGTCGATAACACCTTCGACCTGTGTTTCGCTCGAGAGCTGATCTTCGTATTTGTTCAGGACGCTGAGGATCGGCAGGACGCCGATATCCTGCAGCAAGCCTGCCAATAAAGCGCGCTCGGGTGACAGGTTTGAGCAGTTCCTGGCGAGAACGGCGCAGTTCGCCGCCAGACGCGCACTGCTCTTCCAGGTCCGTCGCATCAGTTCGCGGAGAATTCGTGAACGGGTCTCGAACATGGAACGAACCGCGTGGGCCATGACGAGGGCTCGGGTACGATCCAGTCCGATTCTGGCAATGGCCTGATCGATCTCGCGGATCGGTTCGACCCCGGCGTACATGGCGCTGTTGGCCATTCGCAGTAGATACGTCGTTGTGCCCGGATCGCCTTTGATGATTGCTGCGATGGTGCCAATGCTCCAGTTCGGGCTGGACAGCGCAGCGTGAATACGGGTCGCGACGTCCGGCATGCTGGGGAGCGTCGCCTTATTGGTGAGGAGTTCTCGGCAGCTATCGGAAATCAGCGAGATGACGGGGGTAGGTTTCACCTTGGCTGACTGGGTCACTGATTTCACCGATTCCTGAGGGGCTCACAAAACCTGTATCGGCGGGAACCGCTCTGGATTTAGCCCGGATATCTCACCGATTCGTGAAGTTCAGGCGTAGACATCTGTTCACGCGGGGGTTTTCCCGTAAACCTCACCAGGCTAGCTTCGGACCAGATTAGAGTTTGCGGCTGGTTACGGGCCTATGGATTATCGGCCGGACAAGGCCACCGCCCGTGCCCGGTGACGCCTAGTCGCTTCCCGACCAGGCCGCTCGCAGCCTGCCGTCCCCGCGATCCTCGTAGGGAAACCAGCCGAGACCGATGAAGCGAATGTGAATATCGGTGGTTTTCGGTCGAACCGGCGTCTCGGCCAGTTCCTCGGACTGGGCGTTGTAGGCGGTATCGAGCTCCCTCACTTCGGCTTCGAGCCGCTTGTTGAGCTCCTCGATGTCGTGCCGTACCTTCGCCGCCGTCTGTTTCGCCCGCTCGACGTCGCCGGCTTCCTTGCGGGCACTGCCGGCTGAACGAATCGCGGTGCCGACCTTGTTCGCCGTCGTTTGCGACAGGCGTTTTCGGCCCAGAACGGCGCCGAGCAACGCCGTGCCGATGGAGATGGCCGTATCCATCTTCTTCTTGCTGGATTGCTGTTGCTCGCGCTGGATGGCCTGTTCCGCGCGCATCAGGCGATTCTCGAGCGTCGTCGCTTTGCTCGCATAGCGTTTCCGGAGCTTGGCCACCGCCTGATCGCGCTTCTCGCTCGCCGCCTGCTGCAGGCGTATGCGGAACTCGCCTTCCGTTTCTCCGGCTTCAGAGGTCAGGCGGTATTTGCTGCTGCGAAAAACCGTGATCCTCTCGTTCTGGCGAATCCATCGCTTCAGCGCCTTTTCCCACTTGGCGTAGTTTGCTGCGGTCAGCGCGGCTTCGGCACATTCGGAGAAGTTGGCCGCCGGCAGCGCTTTGGTAGCGAGGTCGGCCGCAGCGGTTTTTAGCGTCTCGCCGTTGTCCCAGTCCACAGGGATCGGGCCCTCATCAAACTCGACGGTGTAGACGTCTTCGCGCGACTCATCAATGTTGTAGCGGGCGTTGGTGAACGCCACATCGGTGGCGGCCAGGAGACGCGGATAGTAAACGACAGCCTCCGACGAGGTCGGCAGGAAGTACTGCCTGACGCCGCGAGGCACGGCCGGCCCTTTCGGCTCAGCCGGCTTCGCCGGTTTCTTTTCCGGCGGTGGCGCGGGTGCAGCTACGGCCGGCTGTTTCGACGACAGGCGCTTGATGTGTTCGCGAGTCAGCGGACCGGCCAGGTAAGACATCACCCACCGCGTGTTGAACACCACGGGTTCGTCTTCGTGCACGTTGTGCAGCAGGAACTGGCGTTTGCCGAGTCCAGCCAGGGTTTGCTCCATCTGCTGCTTGTCAAAATCGCCGGCGCGTACGCCCTCGAGACCTTCCATCAGCCTTGCCTTGTCGCGCTCCGTCTGGACCCGGCCAATCAACCAGGTGCCGGCGTTGGAGAGACCGCGGTAGTCGACATCGACAGGGTTCTGGGTCGACAGCACGAGGCCAAGCCCGAAGGCCCTCGCCTGCTTCAGCAACGTGAGCAGCAGCTTCTTGGTCGGCGGGTTCTCGACCGGCGGCATGTAGCCGAAGATCTCGTCCATGTAGAGGATCGCTCGCAGGCTCGACGTGCCCGGCTGCGCGCGCATCCAGGCGATCAGCTCGTTTAAGAGCATGGCAACAAAGAACATCCGTTCGTTGTCATCGAGGTGCGCGATCGACATCACCGATACGCGCGGCTTGCCGCTATCCGTGTAGAGCAGTTTTGCCGCGTCCATCGGCGCGCCTTCCATCCAGGACTCGAAACCCGGCGCGGCCAACAGGTTGTTTAGACGCATGGCGAACTCGAATCGCTTCTTCTCCGGGAAGAAGGACTCGAGGTCCATCACGCCCACCCGCTTGATGGGTGGTGACTGAATCTCGCCGATCAGCGCCGCCACGCTCAAGTCGCGGCCGTCCTGCCAGGCATGGTCCAGCAGCTTGGAAATGAGGATGTGCTCGCGGCTGGAGACCGGGTCGGCATCCAGCCCGATGAGCGACAGCAAACCGGTGGCGGTCGCGTGGATACGATCGCGATACAGATCGGAATCTTCGAGCAGCGACGGGTCGGGGGCGCGGAAGGACTGCAGGACCGAGATTGGCTGCCCC
Organism: uncultured Woeseiaceae bacterium; assembly: GCA_964522355.1. GTDB lineage: Bacteria > Pseudomonadota > Gammaproteobacteria > Steroidobacterales > Woeseiaceae > JBFGFX01. The sequence goes on from CAZFVT010000077.1 coordinate 3,512, forward strand.
GCGTTGCTGCCCGGCGTATAAATCGCCATGTCGACATTGTTCCGCAGCTGGCGAATCCGCTTGCCGTCCTGGCCCCAGTCGGCCAGCCCCTTCTTCCACAGCGCCGCCTGCGATGCGGCAAACTCATCCGCGGTCTGGCCGTTATTGCTCGCCTCCATGGTGTTTACCCACGGCCGGAAGTCTTTCGCGGCGAGGCTCGGGAACGTCAGCAGCAGGTTGCCAAGATCGCCCTTGGGATCAATCGCGATGACCGGGATGTGGTCCATGGCGGCTTCTTCGAGGAGACCAATTCCCAGCCCGGTCTTACCCGAGCCCGTCATGCCGATGATCACGGCATGCGTGGTGAGGTCCTTGGAGTCATAGAGGACAAGCTCGTCGGTATTCTCACCCGACGCGCCGTCAACGCGTTTACCGATATAGAAGGCTCCAAGCTTCTCGAAGTCATACATTGGGCAGTGCTCCTTTCAGCGGTATCTGCGTGTGGCGGCGGTCAATACTAACGCGTCACGATGGCGGCGTGTCACGCACGGCGCGGCATGGGGAGCGTCCGCCTGTTGTAGAGTACGGACGAGGCACGGACCTTTGGCGAGGGGGAAGAGCGAATGAACTGGAACAGAACGATCATGGGCCTGCTGACGGCAGCGGCGGTGCTGGTTTCAACCGAAGCCGGCGCCCGCGACGCAGGCGCCGTCCAGCGCTGGGTTGAAGACAACGTCCCGGAAATGATGCGAGAAGCGCGATTGCCCGGCTTTTCGATCGCCGTCGTCAAGGATGGCGAGACCATCTACGCCGACGCATTTGGCGCCAGGGATACCGAGAGAAACCTGCCGGCAACCACCGATACGCTTTTTGGCATCGGCAGTATCACCAAGAGCTTTGTCGCCATCTCCATCCTGCAGCTCGCCGAACAGGGCGTGCTCAGCCTGGACGACCCGGTCGCTCAGCACCTCCCGTTCGAACTGGGCGATCCCGATAACCCGATCCGGATTCGCCATCTGCTGACGCACAGCCCGGGTTTTCCCAATCTTGCGACGTCCACCGTCCTGATCGCACGCGGTCTCGGCAGGGACACCGGCGTTCCCATGACCAGCGCCGAAGACTTTTTCCGATTCATTAACGGCGCCAAGGGAGAGGCTGACTTTCCTCCCGGCGAGCGCTTCTTATACAACAACGCCGCCTGGCGCATGCTGGGCGCGATCATTCAGGAAAAGTCCGGCGTTCCGTTTCATCAGTACGTCACGGACAACGTCATTCGTCCCCTGGGCATGGAGCGCAGCACATTTAATGTGGCCGAGCTGTTTGCCGACCCCGATCATCTGACGCCGCACAGCAAGGAGGATGGCCGCGCCGTGCCGGCGAACTTCCCCTACCCGAACCCGGCGGAGAGCACGGAGTTCAGCTTCCTGTCAGCCGCCGGGGGTATCTCGAGCTCGGTCACCGAAATGACGAATTACATGAACATGCTGATCGAGGGCGGCAGCTATGACTCCGAGCAGCTGATCAGCCGCCGTTCGATGCGCGACATGCAGACGCTGCATATCGAGGAGCCGGATGGCGCCTATGGTACCACCGGCTATGGTTTCGGACTTGGCATTACGCCGGATTTCCTGGGCGAGAAACTGGTCGACCATGGCGGATCCATCTCGGTGTCGACCGCACATATGGCGCTAATCCCGGCGGAGAAGCTTGGCGTGATCATGATGGGCAACGGCGGCGGCATGTCGTACGCGCCGGTCGCCGAATCGATTTTCGCGATCCTGCTGGGACAAACGCCGGAGGAGGTCATACCGGCGCTCTATATCCCGGCACGCATGGAACGCCTGACCGGAAACTATGCGACCTATCGCGACGTCCAGACTGTCGATGTCGTCGAAGAGGGTGGGACACTCTGGTTGCGCTATAGCGAGGACGAGACGGGGCGGCCGCTCATCCCGGAGGACCCGTCGCTGGAGTCAACAAGCTTCTACACGCTCAGCAGCGGTCGACGGACGCCGATTGAGTTCCGCGAAGACAATGCGGGCCGGCTGACCGTGATCATTGGTCGATATATTTACAGAAGGAAGCCCTGAATGCCTGCTGCTGGCTGACGGCCTCTCCTGACGTCAATAGTCGTCATCCTGCCGCGCCGGAGCGGCCGGCGTAGTAGCGGCAATCGAGTAAAGATCGCGGCAAATCAGCCGCTACCCTGCTTATAAGCCCCTGAAGCAGCGCACTATGCTTAAGCAGTCCATTGCCAACGCTGCCCCGGACACGCAGCCGGTGCATCGCAGCCGCCGGTACGTTTTTCGTTTGCTGGAGACAGCAAAGGACAACGACCTGGCGAGCCGTTTCGTCGACATCGGGTTGATTCTGCTGATAGCCCTGAGCGTTGCCGCGGTTATCGTCGAATCGATGCCCGAATTCGAGCAGCGTTTCAGAACGCAGCTCTACTGGTTCGAAGTGTTCACGGTCGCTGTGTTCAGCATCGAATATGTACTGCGCGTCTGGAGCTCAGTCGAGCGCCACGAGTCACCGCCCTCGAATCCGTTCATGTCGAGGCTGCGCTACATGCTGTCGTTTCACCTGATCGTCGACCTGCTCGCCATCCTGCCGTTCTACCTGCTGAGCTTCGGCCTGTTCAGCGGCGTCGACATGCGCTTCCTTCGTTCGTTCAGGCTGCTGCGTATCCTTAAACTCACACGCTACTCAGCGGCACTGAACATGCTGGTGATAACGATCGGCGAGAACGGACGCGCCCTGCTCGCCGCCTTCCTCATCCTGATCACCGCGATGCTGCTGGCGGCGTCCGGCATGTATTACTTCGAACGCGAAGCCCAGCCGGTTGCGTTTGGCAGTATTCCGGCGGCGATGTGGTGGGCGTTCTCGACCCTGACAACGGTCGGCTACGGTGACGTTACGCCGATCACGGTGGGCGGCAAGATCTTCGGTGCAATGAGCGCCGTTGTCGGCATCGGCATGGTGGCTTTGCCAACGAGTATTCTCGCGTCCGGCTACAGCCAGCAGCTCAAGCTGCGGGAGTCTCGCTACCAGAACCAGGCACGGGCGGCGCTGGACGACGGCATTCTCGAGGACGCCGAGATTCGCGACCTTGAGGAACTGCGAATCGACCTGGGTCTCGGCCGCCACACCGCAAGCCAGATCCTCGATGAACGCATGGTCGCTGCGGCGACGCGCGAGATCCGCAGCGCCGGCTGCTGCCCGCACTGCGGCCGTGATGTATAGGTCGTGATTTAAACTAGCGAATACCGTGCCGGCGGATCTTTTCGACCAGCGTCGTTCGGCCGACCCCGAGACTCCGGGCGGCCTGCTGAACCACCCCATCCGCCTCCTCGAGAGCGCGCTCGATCATCTGTTTTTCCAGGGAGTTCAGGTATTCCTTGAGGTCTATGCCCGTGCTCTCAAGGGATTGCCCGTCGATGTGGAGCTGCATGTTGATGACGTCCGGTAGCTCTCTCTCGGGATCCGCGAGCGGCCAGGGCAAATCTTTCGGCGCGACGACCCCGCCGCCCTTGGTGACCAGGAGCCGCTCGACGACGTTGCCCAGTTCACGAACGTTGCCTGGCCATTCGTAGCCAGCGAGAACCTGCATGGCCTCGTCAGTAATTTTCAGGCCGGTATTTCTGGTGCGACGGAAGCGTTCGATGAACACATTAACGAGCGGGGCTATGTCCTCGGGTCGCTCGCGCAGCGGTGGAATTTCCAGGGGAAAAACGCTGAGTCGGTAGTAGAGGTCGGCCCGAAAGTCGCCGGCGTCTATCTTCGCGGGAAGATCCCGATGGGTTGCCGCGACCAGCCGGACATCGACCGGGATCGACCGGGTTCCACCGACCCGCTCCACGACGCGTTCCTCGAGAACGCGCAACAGCTTGACCTGCATCGCAGGCGGCATTTCCCCGACCTCGTCGAGGAACAGCGTGCCGCCATTCGCCTGCTCGAAGCGTCCGGCGCGAACGCTTTCTGCGCCGGTAAACGCACCTCGCTCGTGCCCGAACAGCTCGCTTTCCAGGAGCTGCTCCGGAATTGCCGCGCAGTTGACGGCAACGAAGTGACCCGTGCGTCCGGACAGCTTGTGTAGCTGGCTTGCGACCACCTCCTTGCCGGTTCCGGATTCACCCGTGATCAGCACCGTCGCCGATGTTGGCGCGACTTTTTCGACGAGATGCTGAATCTCCTGCATGGCCGCGCTTTCAGCGACGACGTCGTCGGTGTTTGTCAGTCCAGGAACGTCCTCGGCATCGGAGGACTCACGGTCGTCGTGAACTTTGTAGTGATAGGAACGGACAACCTCGAGGATATCGCCGAGTTCGTCAAGTCGCAGGGGATAGTCGACCGAGTGCAAACGTGCCCAGGGAAACTTTGACTGAATGTCTTCTGAGCTCAGGAGCGATGCTCCTCGCACATCACGACCGGTACGGTCGCATCGATATCCTTGAGTTCGGTAAGCAGGCCGGTGAGCTTTTTCTCAGTGAGATCGGGGCCGACGAACAGGGCCTCCATGCGACGATCGCCAAGTCGCTCTTTCCAGTCGGCACAGGCCGCCGTTATGACGGACGGCTTGTCCATGAATTCGAGTAATTCGCGGAGGTTTTCGGCGGTTACTTCGTCGTCGTCGACGATAAGGATGGTTCTGTCGCTCACGCTCTTGCTCTTGCCTCTAGAACTCGCCCGATGCCGTGATTATCGATAATCGAGCGGCTTTTTCGCCGAAAATAGCAACTAGTCCCCAAATAATGGAGATAATGTCACATTTTTTCCATATCTAGTCCAAATCTTTCATCACTTTTTTACATAAGAGTTCAGCAACGGTCAATGGCATTTTTCGCCATTCGTGCGAGCTGTTTCGCTATGCGTTGCACCTGAAACGATTGCCCGAAAGCGCTCAAGAATCGGCCTCAGCGGTCGATACCCGCCTTATGGAGCCCCGTTTGTTTCGGGATCAGCGCGACTGACGCTTAAACGAATCGAGAATAATCAATGTCATTTGTAACGAAGATCATGCGTTCCGGAAGCGGCGACGCAGTTGCCCGAAAATCCTCATCCGGTACGTCAGGTGACTCCCTGGCTGACGGCGCCATCGACACGCTCGCCAACGTCCTCAAGGTCATGGGCGATGAATCCTTCACGCTTGAGAAAGACATCGACCCGACCGTGTTCCCGGAAATGTGTAACGAGTTTTCTCGCCACGTTGAGAACGGTGCCGGCGTGCCGTCCTACGACATTCCGCAGTCCGCCGACGGTTCGCGCGAGTGGGCCCGGGTCCGGCGATTCTTTTCCGATCGTCGCAAGGCTGAGAATGAGTTCGTTACCGAGCGCCTCGAAGACTACCGCGGAGTCGTGGAAGACCTGGTTTCGGGACTGCGAAACATCGGCGAACGCGATGCAAGTACAGAGCACGACGTCAAAGCCAGCCTGAACAAGATCGAGGACGCGGTCAGCACCGGCGTGTTGCCGGAGATTCGAAAGGCACTGTCACAAACGGTCAACCAGGTTACCGAGACCTTCGCTGAGCAGAAGCGGCAGTACGAAAAGCAGCTTTCCGATCTGAACGAACGCATGTCCAGCCTGAAGCAGGACCGGGTTGCGGCCCGCGAAGAGATGAAGCGCGACCCGCTGACCGACGCCTACAACCGACGCGGCTTCGACTCGGCGATCGAGCTTAGCCTGAACATGCATTTCATCCTCAGCCATCCGATTACGCTCGTCATGATCGACGTCGACAACTTCAAGACCGTCAACGACACCTACGGCCACGCGGCGGGTGACGAGGTCCTGAAGGGCGTAGGCGAATCCCTCGCTCGTGCGTTCATTCGCAAGGGCGACCTCGTGGCCCGCTACGGCGGCGACGAATTTGCCGTCATCCTGAACGATACGTCTGCCGAGAACTCGGAGAAGCTCGTCGAGCGATTCCTGACCTACGTGCGCGATATCCAGATTCCTTACGCTCCGGACGACATGCGTGTTTCCTGTTCGGCCGGCTACACGGAGATTCATGACAGCGACACCGTACAGTCGCTGATCAAGCGCGCCGACCGGGCCCTTTACAAGTCGAAGGAAGGCGGCCGCAACCAGGCGACGTTCATCGAATGGAACGCCGAGGACGCCGCGCAGGACCAGGCGAGCGAGTAACGGTTACCTGGGCCGCAGCGCGGCCGAGTTCGAACGTCAGCCGGGCCACATTTTTCAGCGTGTACCCGCGCTGCATGGACGGCATGACCTGTTGCGGGCGCCGGGGACAGATTGCGCCGGATCGACCGATCCGCAGATGGCCTGTTGCCGGGCCAAACGTCAACCTACGGCCCCCAACGCCCCTCGGAGGGGCCGGAATTTTCACTCGATTTTTTTGTTCACGACGACTCAAGCATCGCGCGTCAGTGCCGATACATAACTTGAAGGATCGGTCCGCAGTCCTTTGATAATTAGGAGTCAAGCTTGGATCTCGCAACACTCATCGGGTTAATCGGCGCATTCGGAATCGTACTGACGTCGATCGTTCTCGGCGGTTCCGCCGGCACCTTCATCAATACACCGTCCCTGCTCGTCGTCCTCGGCGGCACGGTACTCGTGACGATGATGAAGTTCAGCCTGGGCAAGTTTCTCGGCGCCGCGACCATCGCGGTGAAGGCGTTTCTGCACAAGCCAATGAGCCCGGAGTTGCTCATTGAAGAGGCAGTAGACCTCGCCAAGACGGCACGAAAGGGCGGTCTGCTCGCGCTGGAAGACAAGGAAATCTCGGACGAATTCATGAAGACCGGGCTCGGCATGCTGATCGACGGCCACCAGGCAGACCAGGTTCGAGCCATGCTACAGAAGGACCTGGCCCAGACGCTCAAGCGCCACAGCGACGGTCAGGACATCTTCAAGGCCATCGGAGACGTCGGCCCGGCCATGGGCATGATCGGTACCTTGATCGGCCTGGTGCAGATGCTTTCGAACATGGACGACCCGAAACAGATTGGTCCGGCTATGGCCGTTGCACTTCTGACCACGCTGTATGGCGCAATTCTCGCCAACATGTTCGCGCTGCCGATCGCTGACAAACTTGCGGTTCGAAGCCGCGAAGAGAACTCCAACAAGTCCCTGATCATCGACGCGCTGTTGAGCATACAGAGCGGCCAGAATCCGCGGGTCATCGAGAATATGCTTGAAGCCTACCTGCCGAGGTCCAAGCGCAAAGAGGAAGACGTTGAGGGCTGACGCCCGATACGTGACCCGGAATGGAGGCGGCAGAAGGAAAACAGGAATCCGGCGGAGTTCCGGCGTGGGTCATGACCTTCGCGGATCTGATGACCTTGCTCATGTGCTTCTTTGTCCTGCTGCTGGCCTTCTCGGAGATGGACGTGGCCAAGTTCAAGCAGCTCTCGGGATCGATGAAAGACGCGTTCGGCGTCCAGGCGGAAATCGAGGTCCGAACCATCCCCAAGGGGACGAGCGTGGTCGCCCAGGAGTTTAGTCCGGGCCGGCCCGAACCAACCGCGCTGAACGTGGTTCGCCAGTTCACGATCGATTCGAACCGCAACACGCTCGACGCACTCGACCGGGAGCTCAAGGAGATCCGGGAAACCCGCGAGCACGCCCGCCGTCTGCGCCTGGCGCTCAAAGAAGAGATCGATAGGGGCTACGTCGCCATTGAGACCGAGGGCACGCGGATCGTGATTCACATCATGGAGAAGGCGTCGTTCGATTCTGCGCTGGCAGACGTCAGGCCTGAGTTTCAGCCGGTGCTGGAGAAAATCTCCGGCCTGATCGACAACAACAGCGGCGACGTGACAATTTCAGGCCATACGGACAACCTGCCGATCTCGACGGACCGATTCCGCTCAAACTGGGAGCTTTCGAC
>CAZFVT010000078.1:0-11268 GCA_964522355.1 uncultured Woeseiaceae bacterium
TACACTCTTTCCCGAGGGTGAACTCAGGGGCCAGCTGTCGCTGGATCCGCCGATGTGATTGCGCCGGCCTATGCATTCGGCGCTCCCTCGTTTGCATGACGAAGTGCATTGGCAGGCGCAAGATAAGCGGCTCAAGCAACAGAATCTGGCACTGGCTGACCGGCCCTGACTACGGAGCATAGAAAGTGATCATGCGGCCGCAGATGATGACGCCACTCCAGATCAGCAGCGACGTCACGCCCGACAGCTGGGCCAGCATCACGGTCTGACCGCTTGAAACAACTGGCCGAAAGCGCCAGTGGTAAAGCGCGGCGTTGAGACCGGCCAAAGCGATAAGTGCGAGCTTAAGCTCGAAGGCCGAATTGCCAATGTACTTGGGCGCATTCGCAGTAAAGAAGAGACTGCCGGTCAGAGCATTCACGCAGAATGCTGCGATAGCGGTGCGCACCAGGATCTGGCCAACCCGATCGGCCAGCGGTGGCCCGAGGCCGGCAAGGCGCAGGTCAACAATGGCCATGCTGCCGAACAGCAGGCACAGGCTGAAGAAGTGCGTGATCTCGAGGCACGGCCAGACCCAGGCGTTTCCCGTAATGAACTCCGCGACCGGTGACGCCAGCAGCCAGCCTGTCCAGTCATTCGCCGTCATCAGAAAATCAGCGAGGCGTACGCGATCATGCGGCCAGAGGCAACGGCGCCAAACCAGGCGACCATATTGAGCGCGGCGAGCGGCCGAGGGTAATCAATCGCCGCTTCGGGCGCGCCGAGTCGGACCGGAACCTGCCGGGCGCAGCTCTGAAACAGCGCCAGACTGAGTACCGAGCCCAGCAACACCAAGACCAGCTTGATCAGGAAGGCCGGGTTGACGATGTATTCGCTGCCGCGTGATGCGAACAGCATCAGGCCGGTGGTCGCGTTTAGCACCAGGCCGGCTTTTGCCAGCCCTATAGCAGGGCCGAGCTGCCGCGACTCGAGACCCGCGATGGGCCGCAACGCATGCAAGCTGACCACCATTGAGACACCAACGATTGCCGCCATGCCGATGGAATGCAGGGCAATTATAAACGGGAAGCCGAGCCAGGCGGTGTTAACCCAATCGGCGAAGGCGCTTGTTTCCAGGATCTGGAGCATACGCAAAGCTTAGGCGCTCTTATCGCAGAAGGTAAGGGATCCGCATTGCCATGAGAGCAGCGCGGCTGGACAAGAGCAGCTGCGTCAATATGAGCGCAAGACCAGGTCACAATCGTGTCCGGGGGTCGAAGTGATCGCCTCGATGCGTTGGACCTCACTCAGTCGCCGTTGTCATCCGGCCCCTGTAGCCGTGCCAGCGGGCAGCGGATGCATAGCGGTCTCGCTTGTTGGCGCCAGCCGCGGCCCGCTCGTCAAACCAGGTGGCGACCACCGTCCATGTGAATGATGCGGCCCGTCACGTACTGGCTGTCGAGCAGGTAGTCGACCTGGTGCTGCATTTCATCAAGGCCGCCCTCGCGCTGCATCAGGCTCTTGCGGAGGGTCTTCTCGCGATACTCCTCGTCGTCGTCCTCGTTGAAGAGCACGAGTGCTGGTGCAATGCTGTTGACCTTGACGTCGGGCGACAGCAACGCTGCGAAAGACAGCGTCAGGTTGTCCTGCGCGGCCTTGCTGGCTGCATAAGCGATGTGCTTTTTGCTGCCGCGCCCGGAAACGTAGTCGCCGAGGTGCACGATGTCCGACGGCGCGCCGGCCTTGAGCAGGTTGGCGAGGCCGAGGTTGATTCGGTACGGCGCCGCAACGTGCACGGCCATCATGCGATTGAGGATCTCTTCTGCAGGATAGTCCGCATTGTCCGGCAGCCAGTCCGAGGCGTTGTGGATGATGGCGCGCAGCCGGCTGTGATTGTTCGCCACGGCATCGATGAGCGCCTGCACCTGCGCCGCGTCATAGAAATCACAGCAGTGCAGTTGAACGCCGAGCGCCGCCAGTTCGTCGATGCTGTCGCGCTGCGATCGATAAGTGCCGATCACCGGCTGACCGCGTTCAATGAAGCTTCGCGCCAGGTGAAAGCCGACGCGCTGACCGACGCCGGTGATCAGAATCGGATTCACGGGTTCAGGAATTCAGCCCGAGTATGAATGTTCTTCTCGAAGCAGCCGCCCAGCGCCGTCGTGCTGGTCCTGGAGTTCGAATCCATGACGCCGCGGGACTTAACGCAGTAGTGCGTTGCATCGATGCTCACGGCAACATCGTCCGTGCCCAGGAGCGCCTGCAGAGCGACGAGGATCTGGCGCGTAAGCCGCTCCTGGACCTGCGGGCGTCGGGCGAAAAAGCGCACGAGACGATTGATCTTGGACAGCCCCAGGATCTTGTCCTTGGGGATGTAGGCCACTTTCGCCGTGCCATCGATGGTCACAAAGTGGTGCTCACAGGTGCTGATGAGCTCGATGTCCCGCACTTTGACCATCTCGTTGACGCCCATCTTGTTGTCGATGAGCGAGAGTGACGGGAATTCGCTGTAGTCCAGCCCGGAGAAAATTTCCCGCACGTACATCTTGGCGATGCGATGGGGCGTCTCCGCGAGAGAGTCATCGCTCAGATCGAGACCGAGCGTTTCTACGACATCGCGCATCAGTGCTTCGATGCGGCGGTACTTCTGTTCAGAGGAAAGGCCGTTGTCGATCATTGGCGTTTCCAGGCCGCATTCGATCAGCGTGTTGCGGACGAGACGCGCTTCGTCGCTGAGCAGGGCTTCTTTTTCCGCCGCGGCGGCTTCAGACAGTGCGGACAGGCGGATGGCTTCAGGGCTCACGATGCTTTCTCCAATAGGTGCGGCATGGCCGCGTGCTGCGCAGAATATTCCAGGGTCAGTGATACCGAGTCGGCGAAGCGCAGTGCGTGGGGCTTTTCTATGGTGACGGACGCACGCTGGACGCTGGCATCGGCGCTGCAGATGGCCAGCACGTCGCCGACCAGCTTCTCGAGCAGCAGGAACTGCCCGTTTTCCACGTGGTCAATGACTGCCTTGGTAATGGTCTTGTAGTTCAGCGCTTCTTCCACCCGGTCGTCGAAAACACCCTCTGCCAGCGTGTAGCTGATCTCAGCGTTGACAACGATGTCCTGCTTTTTCTCTCGCTCTTCGGGGTTGAAACCGATAAACGTGCGAAGACGCAGGTTGTGGATGCGAATTGTGGCAAGCGGCCTGGTCATTCGGCTTTTCCTCTCGGGGTCGGGTGCTGGTGCTGGCAACAAGGTGTTGCAGCCAGCATTTGCGACCGGGAAGTCTGACCGAAATAGCAGCGCAGGGGTGTAACAGTTAGTAACGGAGTATGTCTTTTGGCAAGTTGGGTAAGCTCAGCTGGAAGACGTGGGTCGGAGCAACAAGCCGTACAAGAGTGCAGGACCCCGGTTTCTTACCCTCAATCGCTGAAAGCAAGCTTCGCGCCGAGCGCGCCGAACGCACCGGCGAAACAGCGCCGGAGCCAGGCCATGACCCTGGGACGTCGTATAACGTAGTCGCGAGCTGATGCCGCGAACGCCCCATAGCCGACGAACACGACAAAAGTCAGAGCCATAAAGACGGACGCCAACAGCGTAAGTTCGGCACCGACATGCTCGGGCTCGGCCGACACAAACTGAGGCAGGAAGGCAAGAAAAAACAGCGAGAGTTTCGGGTTGAGCACGTTAAACAGCGTGCCGGTCACAGCGACCTTTTGCAGGCTGCGGGGCGAATCGCCTTCTTTAACGCTCAGCGCACCGTCGTCGCGCAGGATATTCCACGCCATGTAGATCAGGTAGGCGACACCCAGGTACTTGAGAGCCTGGAATGCGACCGCACTCGTGTGCAGCAAGGCGGCAAGACCAACGATGCTGGCAACGGCCGCAGGCACAATGCCGATCGTGCAGCCAACCGCCGCGGCCAGGCTTGCGCGAAACCCGGAACTCAACCCCACGGCCAGCGTGTAGATGACACCGGTCCCCGGCAGCAGGATCACCACCAGCGACGTCAGCAGAAACTCGAATGACATGGGTTGTTCTCCTATCTCGTTGCGTCCCGTTGCGGCCGAGACTCGCAGGATGGCGCCGCGCCCTTTTTGCCCTTGCTACCTATCTCGCGCTCAAAACGCCGTCCTGCATGCCCTGGTTCCCTGGCGACAACCAGTTTACAGCGACATCACCGAGCTCTCCCTCTGCTGCCAGCTCGGCGGCCTTTTGCTCCGCCAAATCGATATCAATGTAGGTGTAGCTGTGGTCGCCATGCTCACGCGCGGCCTCAAGATGCAGCCTGAAGCGCTGCCCATTAATCGGCCGCCCGTAGTCGTCCCGACCGTCCCAGAGCACGGTATAGGTGCCCGGCCGCCGTGTCGCCCGTGCATAACCGTGCTGGAGCAAAACGTTGTCCCGGCCGAGCGCCCGCCACCAACGGGTATTCTCCTGCGCCCAGCGTTCGGACTCGCCAAGTATCAGCAGGTTGCGAACCGGGCGGCGCTGCTCGTCGGTCAGCCATACGGCAACGTAGGGCCGCTCATACTGGCCAGACTTGATCTTCGGGATGGTGTAAGTCACCGACATGATCGGCGTGGCTGGCAGATCGGCCATGATCGACTCCATGGACCGCCAGCCGGGGGAAGCGACCTGGCGACCGGTCGACAGTACCAGCAAGGACTCGATGTTCTTCTGGGCTTCCGCGAGCGACGCCGCATCCGGCGCACTATTGCTAGCCAGCGCGGTCGCCAGCACGTCGGCAACCAGCGCCGTGTCGGCGGCGACATAGCTCGCGGCCGGGTTGTGCACCGGCCAGCCGTCGCGAGCCGACAGGATGTGCGAGTAGGTTTCGCCATCAATATCGTAGGTTCGCGTTTCATGCCCGCTCGCGGCGATCGCTTTGTCGCTGACCTGCAGGACGCCGGAAGGGGCGTTGTCGTAGGCAGCCGGTCCGGCCAGGCCGACGCGCCACGGCTCGGCATCGCTTGCAGTCCCGCCGTAGCGAGCATCGCCACCGATATCGACTTTGATTCCGGTCGCACCCGGCGCCGCCTCGAGGATCACGTTGTAGGCACGATCGATGATATAGCCCTTGGCAATCCCGCCGAGGTCGAGCTCGACGCCCTCCGGCAAGCTGTAAGGCGCGCTTTCCGGCTCGGGCAGCTGCATGCGGCGCAGATTTCGCGCCATCGAGCGTAGCTGGCTACGATCCGGCGGCTCCTGCGTTTCGACGGCGGTGCGCCACGCCGCGCGAATCGCGCCCAGCTTGCAGCTGAACGAACGACGGGATTTCCGCTCCCATTCGAGGCAAGCCGAAATCAGCTCTCCCATCTCCGGCGACAGCGTTGGCAGCGATCGTTCGCGATTCAACCGCGACAGCTCACTGGCCTCCTGGTAGGCGGAGAACAACGCTTCGAGCCGATGAACCTCTTCTTCCGCTCGCGTGAATGCGGCATCTGCAGCCGATTCATCCACGCCGTAGACGGCGAGATCCATGCTGGTACCCAGGACACCGTCATAGTGTCGGCTGACAACTTCCGCACCGGCGTTCGGCATCACCGCCGCCAGGGCGACGCAGGCCAGTAGCGCTGCTCGGCATAAGCTGGGAATTCGATTCACGGCGAGTCCCGACTCCATGGGGTTCGATCGGCTGGAACGCTTAAAGAAGCGCAGGGTTGGCATTACAGAATGGCGAGGGTATTACACGATTAAAGACACTACCGTGCCTCCAATCGTTGCTGTTTCGCGCATCGTGCCAAATACCCCGAAACGACAGCAATCAGGACTTGCCCGTATACCTGTCGGGCTTTCAGGAAACGGTAATATAGCGCCTGATGTCGGTGGCCAGCAGCTGCCGATGCCCCGCAGCACGCAACCACACCAGCGCTCATTAATGACCCCACAGCAACTGTTTACGTTGGCGCGTACGGTTCACCTGTACAGCTCCACCGCGCTTTTCGCATCGCTCTTTTTCTTCTGCGCGACCGGCATAACGCTCAGCCATGGCTGGTATCTCGATGACGCATCCAGCAGTGGCTCGGTGTCTGTGGCTGTGCCGGACGATCTGGCCGCCACGCTGCTGCCGGACGACTGGGACCCGGACCTGGATGAGCTGACGGACTTCGTCGAGCAATCGGTTGGCCTTGATTCGCCGCAGAACATCGAGCTCGACCCCGACTACGGCGAAATCATCCTCAGCTACAGCGCGCCTGCCGGCAATGCCGAAGTGATCATCAGCGCCGATGGCCTGGAGCTCGACGTCCAGCGCGGCTCCTGGCTGGCCGTGCTCAACGACCTGCACAAGAATCGCGACGCGGGCGCGGTCTGGGCGTTCCTCGTCGACGCCACTGCGGTAGGCATGCTGCTGTTCGCGCTGACCGGACTGATCATCGTCTTTCAGAACCGCCGCAGGCGGGCCCTGTCCCTGTGGATCATTGCGCTTGGGCTGGCAACGCCGGTCCTGTTGTTTCTGGTTTTCGTACCGGCCGTACCGGCGCTGAGCTAGCTGGAACGCTCTTCAGTTTCTTAACCGAAGCCCCGGCCGGGGCGAAACCTTGCGCCGGGCAAACTCAGTCCTTCCTGAACACCGAAACAACGTCGCTGGCGGAGACGCTGTACTGCCTCTCATCACCCCAGGCGCTGAATTGTTGGAGCAGCGAAAAGTCATGTTTCTTCAGCAGCTCGGTGAAGACCTGCAGCGTGAGGCTGCTGCGCCACTCGAAAATGGTCTTGCCGATGATGCCGTGATGGATGATTGCGACGCCGCCGGGCTTGAGGACCCGGCGGAATTCGGCGAGGTAGGCATCGATGTCCTCCGGCTCGATGTGCACGAACACGTCAAAGGACCAGATGAAGTCCACCGAGTTGTCATCGGCAAACGCCAGGCTGCGCCCGTCATTGACGTGAAACTCGACGTTGTCGTTGTCGCCAAAAACTGACCGGCAGTGGTCGATGCACTTCTTTGCAACGTCCACGACCATCACGCGCGAGGAGATCTCGATCAGCTTGCGGGTCCAGCGACCGAAGCCCGGGCCGATTTCCAGCACCACCGAGTCGGACGGAATATTGCCCAGGATGATGGTGTCGATGACGGACTGCTTCCACTCGGCCGACGAGGTCCACTCATTCTCGCCCCGCTCCCAGCGATAGTTATTCCATTTCAGCGCGTTCTCTTCGACGCTGTTGGAACCGGGCAGCGAGAACCGGCGCTCGAGGCTGGCAGAACCCTTTTCGACAAGTCGCAGCGACTCAACGATGAAATGCTTTATTGAGAAAAGCAGGGTCCATCGCAGACCATTGATACGCAGGTGCAGTCGAAACAGCTTGGCGTAGAAACTCAGCGGGTAGTTGCTCATTCGGCCTCCGGCTCCCGGATTTCAGGCGTTTTCGGATACCCGCGATGATTCATGAGTTTGAACATAACGTCTACGTCGGCAGTGCCGAAATGTAGACCACGTCTTACTTTGCTCCCCGCAGGATCGCGGGAATCGCCGCGCTGCGGGCTATAGAGGCTCTATCCTGCCGCGCGCCGGGCACGCAGAGAGTCAGTCACCCTCAATGATGCGAAGCGTCAGGTCGGTCAGCATGGTTGCAACCTGCTCCATGGGCATTGGAAGAGACGGCGCGGTGATCGAATATCCCTCGACGTAGGGCAACAGGAAGCTGCCGACCTTGTGTTCCAGCTCCGCCGAACCGTCATCGCCGAGAATCGACTTCGCAAGCACTGAACAGAGGGTTTCGTAGTAACTCCCCATCTCCGAGCGAACAACGTCGTTCCGGGTGGAGATCGCCCATAACTCTCGGAAGACGCGGCACATATCGGATATCTCGACCCCGTGGTGCAACACGTTCAGGATCAGTCGGTGGGTCCGTTCGCGCCGGCCAAGCGACTTACTGGATTCTGCGGCCTGCCTGAGCTCCGACTCGCACTGGCCGAAATACAAAGTGACCATTGCGGCAAGCACGTCATCTCTCGACTTGAAGTAGTACTGAACATTGCTCAGGCGCATACCGGCGCAGTCGGCGATCTTACGCATCGTCAGACCGGCGTCCCCGTTATCCCTGATGATCCTCAATGCGCAATCCAGGATCTTCTTCTGTTTCGTCGCTCTGTTATCAGACACTTTCGCAGTTTTTGCTTGACCAGGTTATCGAGGCAGCGTCGCAGTACGACGCGTCGATCAATGACACAGGCAAGATTAGCAGGCTCTTGACTGTTTAGGTCACTTGACCTAGCATTTTAGGTCATATGACCTATTTGTGACAAGGGATGCACCGTGACCGACAAGCTACGAACGCCGGATTCGAACTTCAAAGACCTGCCCGACTACCCATTTGAGCCAAACTACATAGAAGACCTTGAGGGTTACGAGGGACTACGAGGACATTACCTGGACGAAGGCGATCCCGCTTCCGAAGAGATTTTCCTGTGCCTGCACGGAGAACCAACCTGGAGCTACCTGTACCGAAAGATGATCCCGGTATTCACCAGCCACGGCGCCCGCGTCATCGCACCCGACCTGCTCGGGTTTGGAAAGTCCGACAAGCCGATCGACGAATCGGTATACACATTCAGGTTTCATCGCGACTATCTGCTGGCCCTCATCGAGCATCTGGATCTCCGCAACGTCACGCTGGTTTGCCAGGACTGGGGTGGCCTGTTGGGCCTGACCTTGCCGATTGAGTCTCCGGAACGTTTCAAGCGGCTGCTGATCATGAACACCGCGTTGATGATGGGGCCCGCCGACAGTCCGGCGTTCGATGCCTGGAAATCAGATGTCACAAGCCCGGCAGACCTCGACCTGGCGGCATTCATGCGCAAGTACGAGCCTGTCATCAACGAACAGGAAGCTGCTGCCTACGCCGCACCGTTTCCGTCGCGGGAGTACAAGGCGGGTGTCTATAAATTCCCGAAGCTTGTCGGTACCGACGAATACGGCATCCAGGTGTCGAGGAAAGCCGCTGAATTCTGGTCGACGGCATGGAGTGGCGACTCGTTTATGGCGGTAGGCATGAAAGACAAGATGCTGGGCCCACCCGTTATGGCTCACATGCGACAGTTAATAAAGGGATGCCCTTCGCCGCTGGAGATCGACGACGCCGGGCATTTCGTTCAGGAGCACGGGATACAGATCGCAGAGCAAGCGGTTGCTGCCTTCGGACTATCTGTCGACTAGGGCCACCGCAGAATGAAAATAGCGAATCTGGTTTTTCACCCGAACCTGGATTCCTCTCGGGTCAATCGAACCTGGAAACACATGCTCGAGGAAAGCGGAAAGGTGGAAACGTCCGTCGATATGTATGGACGTTACCCCGACTTCAAGATTGACGTGGGACAGGAACAGGAAACGCTGCTGGACCACGACCGGATAATCCTGCAGTTCCCAATGTACTGGTACTCCATGACGCCTCTATTGAAGAAATGTCTGGACGATGTGCTGACCTATGGATTCGCGTACGGCAATACGGGCAACAAACTGGAAGGCAAGGACCTGCAGGTTATTGTTTCTGTCGGCGGCCATGCTCATTTCTACTCGGGATTCGACATCTACGCGACGGTTTACGAACTTCTTCGTCCGTTCCAGCTAACGGCGAACCTGTGCAAGATGAACTACATGCTCCCGCTATGGATGTTCAGGGCCGATGAGGCGAGCGAGGATACGATTGCGGAAAACGGGCGCCGGTGGGTAGAGGTAATCGATGATCCAGGACGTTCCGACGCGCGGGAGTATTTACGAAGCCTGCCAAGTGGAGCTGACTGAGGCTTCGAGACACTTCCGCGGCTGAGTGCGGTCGCGACGCCGGAAGTTGACGTTGCTTCGTGAAGCCATCCGGCCAGCGCAATCACAGTGCAAGGCGACTCTCGTCTGTTCGTGCGCGATTGCCCGACCAGTGATGGACTGCATGGAGCAGTCAGGCAGTGCGATCACCCTCAGGCAGCGCGCAGAGCTGAAACAAATGCGACTCTGCAGTCCAGATTCCCTATCCCCGCATAGAGAGCATGCCGCGGCATGCACCAGATAGCCGAGCGTAGCGGATTACCCGGACTCGCAGGACGGAACCATCTTCATCCTCTGAAGCCCCTGTCAGGTGTAGTTTTCGCCGAGCTGTTCGATAATCAGAGGCGGGGGCCCTGCACAGCGAACTGTAAGAACGCTCGCGTCAGGGAGACAGGACAAAACACCGCAATGAATGTCTCGACAGCAGAGAAGGCAGGTTCGGTATTCGAGGGCGTTAACGGCGCGCGGACGTCTCGTGCGCGGACACGGTCACGTCGGGCTGCGGGTTATGAAGGTGGTTCGCATTGACTGAGGCCATCACGATTCGAACCTGGGTCGCGCGAGTTGCTACCGCCTGTTTGATTTTCTCGTCTGCTTCGGCCGCGGACGAAACCATTCGACGAGGCGGCACCCTGAACATGGTCGCCCCCTACGGCGCCAGCGTGAGCAGCCTCGACCCCCACTCCACCGCCAGAACCCAGGACGAGGTCATTTCGCAGGCGCTGCATCGAACCCTGTATCGATGGAACAGCACCACCAACAGGCCCGAACTCGAACTCGCGGAGCGCGTTGAGGTTTCGGACGACGGTCTGACCTACACGTACCACTTGCTGACCAACGCGTACTTTCACAATGGCCGACAGATGACGGCGGATGACATCATCTGGTCTTACACCCGCGTCATGGATTCGACGCGCGGCTATCCCGGCGCGGGCAACGTCAGGGTTATCGCCGGGGCGGTCGAGTACGAAAGCGGCAATGCGGACAGGATCAGCGGCCTCGAAAAGATCGACGACTTCACCTTGAAGATGACGATTTCGGACCGGGTCGATCCGGCCTACTACCTGTTCGACGGGACAACGTCGATTCTGCCGCGCGAGGAAGTCGAGAACGAAGCCGAGTTCCAGCAGCACCCCGTCGGGCTCGGGCCGTTCAGGTTTGTCGAGTACGTGACCGGCTCGCGCCTCGTCGCGGAGCGATTTGATCGCTACTACAAGCCCGGCCTGCCCTACGTCGATCGGGTTGTTTACTACATTATGGGCGAGCCCCCGGCGAGGGACCTGGCGTTTCGCGCGCACCAGATCGACTTCAATCTGCTGAACGCGCCGCAGTATCGCGTTTACACCCGGGATCCTCGCCTGCGTGACCATGTGATTGAAGTCGCCGAGGCCTACACCCGGCATATCGGCTTCAGCCCCGACTTCGAGCCGTTTAAGGATCCGCGAGTCAGGCGCGCGTTCAACCACGCGATCGACTCGGACCTGATCGTCCAGCGCTTCATCAAGGGCAAGGCCTATACCGCCAGCAGCTGGTT
>CAZFVT010000079.1:0-11148 GCA_964522355.1 uncultured Woeseiaceae bacterium
CGACGATGGCGTTGCTGATGCCGGTTAACTGGGATTGCTTGCTCATGGGGTTCCTTGTTCGGTATCGAATCGGGCCTGCGAAATGACGCGCGCAGCATAGAGCATCTGGCAGGCACATGGCAGGGCAGATCGCCGATGTTTCTGTGTTGCAGGCCTGTGAGGGGCCCCGACGGGCTCCATATCAAGCGGGGGCGCGTTGCTGCCGACTCGCTGCAGGCAGATCAGGCGCAGCCGTATTCGGCCTATGTTGATGCGCGTTGGGTTAAGATCGACCCGGTGCCGACGGCGTGGAGCAATGCATGCGAAAGTCAGCGAGTTTCGTCATTCCTGTATCCCTGATCACCCTCTACTACCTGATCTGGGTGGGGGGAATGACCTTTGTGCTGGCGAAGTTTCCCGACGTCCGGGATTTCTTTCCGGTTGGCGGCATCGGCGATCTCGCGGACCGGAATCTCGACGATTTCGAACCCATCTATTCAAGCGTCGAGGATACCGTTCTGGCCGACAATGGCCCCCTGCGGCTGCTGTTCGCCTGCCTGGGCGCGGCAGTGATGATCGTGCCGGTGTCCTGGGTCTACTTCATCACCAGCCGCACCAAGGAAGTCGATCAGTCATTCGCACAGACCATCGTCCTGATGCCGATCGTCGTCACCGGCATCGCCATGATTGTCCTGAACAGCCTGGCGCTGGCCTTCAGCCTGGCGGGCATCGTGGCCGCGGTGCGCTTTCGCTTTGCGCTGAGAAACCCGGCGCATGCCATGTACATCTTTGTCGCTATCGGCATTGGTCTCGGTTCGGGCATCGGCGCTCTCGGCGTCGCGACGGTCATCTCCATGGCCTTCGTCTACGCGAATCTGATTATCTGGAAACTCGAGTACGGCAAAACGCTCTCCGGCCCGTTTCTTGCCACCCTGACGCGCCGCGATCGCGCCGAGCGAGACTACTGACTTCGCGCTTCGCAGCGTCGCTCGCATCGCTGATTCTGGCAGCGGGGGCGGCGGCAGAGACGAGCCTCCTCGCGGGTTTCGCGCTCGATGCAGATTCGCATACCCAATGGGCTTTGCCCGGGCGATTGCTGGAAATCTCGGCGTTAACGGTGACCGACGACGGCCGATTACTCGCCGTCGATGACGAACGGGCAATCATTTACGAACTGGATTACGTCGAGGGTGGGCTGGTCAAGGCGTTCGCGCTCGGCAAGCCGGTGATCCGCGGTGACTTCGAGGGCCTGGCGGCAATGGGCGACCGGGTCTTTCTCATGACCAGCGAGGGCGAGATTGTTGCCGCTCCGGAAGGCGAGGATGGCGAACGGGTCAGCTATGAACGCTATAAAACTGAAGTGGACAGTGAATGCGAGTTCGAGGGGCTGGCGGAGGACAGGGCGAAGCGTGAACTGCTGTTGCTGTGCAAGAACGTACTCAAGAAGGCCAGCATCGAGGCGCTCGCCATCTTTCCCTGGAGCGTCGACCGCGAACAGATTGACGCTGATCGCGTGATCGAGCTTCCGGTTGCGGCGATCGCCCAGGCGATTCGCATGCGCAAGCTGCATCCTTCCGGCATCGTCGTCGATCCGACCTCCGGCAACCTGCTGGTGGTTGCGGCGCGCGAGCAGGCTTTGATAGAACTTGATGGAGAGGGGCGGCTCATCGATGCTCGGCGCCTGCCACTGGCGTCACGCCATCCGCAGGCGGAAGGCATCGCGCTTGGCCCCGGCCGCCTGTTCATTGCCGACGAGGGCGGCAACGGCAGAGCGCGGCTTAGCGTTTATCGACCTGAATCGCCGGACGAGGACCGTGCGCCGGCAGGACCGCAAGTAGAACAAAAACAAGAACCAGAAGAATGAGTAATACGAACCAGATAAGCGGCGACTCCGGACGCGCAATCGTCTTCGTGCACGGTCGCGGCTTTACACCGCCGGCCAACGAGCTCCTGTCTCTCCTGAGCCGCAGCGTGGAAAACGGCGTCCGCCAGGACGTGCCCGACGACCTGCCCACCTGGGAGAGCACAACCCGTTATCTCGCGTACTACGGCGATCTGAGCAACGGGTTTTTGCGGGCGAGCGGTGACGACTATGACGAGGCGCTGGACGTCAACGACATGCAGAATGCCTTGAATGAACTCATCGCCATCGACAGGAAGAAGGGCTTCGGCGTAAAGCACTATGATCGCCTCCCGGGTAAGTCAGCCGCCCGCGAGCTCGCGGTCAGCGTTTTCGCGCCGCTGATCGAGTCGATAGGTCTGGGCAAAAAGGTTGTCGCCGGCAGGCATAAGGACCTGGGCGAGTATTGGCGGGTCGGCGGCGGTTATCGCGAGGCTACGCTCGAGCGGGTACGGAGCGTTATCGCCGATGCGCTGGCGAATGACGATCGGGTCACCCTGGTATCGCATGGTACGGGTTCGATCATCGCCTACGACGCCCTGTGGCAGCTGTCGCACGATCCGGCTTACGTCGATGCCTGTAAGGGCCTGAAGCTTGACCTCTGGATTACCCTGGGCGCGCCGCTCGGTGACCGGATGGTCCAGAAGCAGCTACTGGGTGCCCGGCAAAGCGGACGGGAGCGGTATCCGACCAACGTGCTGGCCTGGCACAACATCTCGGCCGAAGACGACTACATGTCGCACGACAACACCGTGGCCGATGACTTCAAGGCCATGCTGTCACAGCGTCAGATCAGCAGTATTCGCGACTACCGCGTCTACAACATGGCAATTCGTTACGGTAAGTCGAATCCGCACAACGCGCTGGGTTACCTGATCCACCCGAGAGTAACGAAGATTTTTGCCGACTGGCTGCGTCTGGCAGACGGACGATCACTGCCCAAGAGCTCGGCCTGAAAGCGGGAGGGAACGCCAGGTCGTCTTGCGGCTAACGGGCCTTGCCGAGACAGCCGGACAGCAGGTTTCTTTCCATCGCCTCGGGCGTGGCAATGTCGTCGTAGAACGCTTCTATGTACGCCCGGGAAGAGCGTCGATTGTTGGACTCCAGGCCCTCCATCTCGTCAACGAGCTTGAGAATTGCGGCCTCGTTGTCGCGATAGTGCTCCGCCACCGCATCCATTTCAGAATTGAACCGGCAATGACCCCGATACAGGCGTTCGGTCACGCTGCGCAGTTTGAAGCGCGGATTGGGCTCGGCATACGGCGCGTTAACCAGTCCGGCGAGATCGAAGTCGTAGGGGGCGTAGTAATGCTCGTCAGCGTCATCGACCAGCAATATGCCATTGTGGCAGCAGGATTCCCCGGGCGGTGCGGCGACCATCGACCAGTCGGTATTGCCGACCAGGTACTCATAAACTGCCATCACGGCATTGTGGCGGGCCGCAAGGTTGCCATAGCTTGACCGTTCTTCCGTAAATTCCGTCATCCCGGTCCGCGCCTCGAGCTCGTTCTTGTGCTCGATCAGGAAGCCGTAGCGAACCTCGGACTCGTTGTCGTCTTCGGTATTGACCCAGGTCACCTTGAGCAGCCGGGCCCGAAAGCTTATCGGCGTCAACTGGTTCAGGATGCGGTAGGCGAGTGCTTCCTTGAGGACGTATTGCTCGTAACGGCTGTTCCCGGGGCGGCAGTGAGTGACCAGCTTCAGGATGTTCTGCCCGTCGAACAGTGTCCCCTCGACCTGTTTGCGCTTGAAGTTCAGTCGGACCGGCGGGAAGCGGCAGGTTGACGGCCTGCGCCGGAAGTTACCCCGCGCCCTGAACTGCAGGTCGAAGGTCTGCATCTCTCCGCTTGCGTCTGCGTAGCTCAGCGCGCCCTGGTAGTACTCATCGATGCTGCGCTTCCGAATCAGGGTCGTTAACGGACCTTCGATGGTGATCTCAAGCGTGCGCTGGTCGGCAAATAGCGGCAGGCCGGCATCTTCGGCGACGCCCTGCGCGCCGGTGGCAGGCGCGATCATGGCCAGCAGGAGAAGCAACAGCGTGCGGACTGGCGTGCGGACTGAAGATAGTCGGATCATCGATTCGTTTTCCCGTGCTGCCGATGGGGTGCCCGTTTGCCGTTTGCGAATGCCCGAGTTTACCATGCACCATCGCAGCGAAACGCCGGCGCGGCCGGCGATTCATCGCCGGTTCAGCAAACAGGGCAGAGACTCGTAGCGACGAGTCGCAGGAGCGCAGCATGCAGACAGGTTTCGGTACGTCAGGGCGTCTGACCCTCCGGCGCTTCCTAGCGCTTCTCACAGCCATCATCCTGTCGCTCTCGGCGGCCGCACAACAGAACCCCTGGACATTCAACGGCATTGAACGCGTGGTCGCGTTGAGCGATGTACACGGTGACTTCCACGCCATGCAGGCGACGCTTGCAAGTGCCGGCGTCATAGATGCCGACGGGGCATGGTCGGCGGCGAACACCCATCTGATCATCACGGGCGATCTCCTTGACCGCGGCCCGGACTCGCGACCCGTCATGGATATGGTCATGCGCCTCGAGGGAGAGGCACAGGCGGCAGGCGGCGCCGTCCACCTGCTGCTCGGCAATCATGAGGTGATGAATCTCGTCGGCGATTTACGTTACGTGGCCGATGCCGAGTATGCGGCCTTTGCGGCTGACGAAGATCCGGAAGAACGCGAGCTTTGGTATCAGCGATTCCTGGCGTCCCTTGAGACCGACGAGGAAAAAACGGCTGCCCGAGCCCAGTTTGACGAGCGTCACCCGCCCGGGTTTTTCGGTCATCGGCGCGCCTTTCGCAGCGATGGGCACTACGGCGCCTGGTTGCTCGGCAAGCCGCTGATTGTGGTCGTCAACGAGACCGCCTTCGTCCACGGCGGCATTAGTCCGATCGTTGGCGAGCTGGGTCTCGATGGCATCAATGGCAGCCTCATGTCCGAGGTAGCCAGCTATGTGACCGCGCTGGAAACGTTGGTGGATGCCGGCGTTATGGACCCGGCCGAGAATTTCTACCGGCAGCCGGGCGTCGCCGCGGCGCTCCTTGAGCTGCCCGTTGACCCCGCCGTCATTACGGCGGCAGAGACGCTCGTCAGTCTGAGTGACTCAGCGATCCACAGCCCGGAATCGCCGCTCTGGTATCGGGGCAACGTTGGCTGTCCTGCGCCCGTCGAGCAGGGCCGGCTTAACAGCATGCTTCGTGGGATGGGTGCGAACCGGGTCGTGATCGGTCATACGCCAACCTCGATTCGTCGCATCCTGTCGCGTCTCGACGGCATGGTCCTCGAAATAGACACCGGCATGCTCAAGGACTACTACAAGGGCAGCGGTCAGGCACTCGTCTTCGAGGGCGAGACGCTGCAGGTCATCGGCGAGGACGGCGAGGTGTCTGAACCCGTCTCGCACCCGCGTCGCGTCGGTCTGCGACCGGGCGGTCTCAGCGCGGCGGCGCTCGAGCGCCTGCTGGAGACCGGAGACGTAGTGCTGGGCGAGGCGTTGACGCGTGACATGATGACCGCAAAGGTAAGCGCTGACGGCGTCACCGTTGATGCGCTTTTTATCGAGGATCCGCGTGGTAAAGGATTTGTGCCGGAACTCGCGGCCTACCAGCTCGACCGCTTCCTGAGCCTCGACATGGTGCCGGTGGCCGTCGCTCGCGAGGTTGACGGCGAATCGGGCGTGCTGCAGCTCAAACCTGCGAGGAGCCTGAATGAAGGTCAGCGGCGCGAAGCAGGCCGCGGAGCTTCTGCCTGGTGTCCGCTGGCCGATCAGTGGGGTGCCATGTATGTCTTCGATGCGCTCGTTCACAACCCGGGCCGACCGCTAGAGAACATGCTCTACAGCCAGGACAACTGGCAGCTCATGCTGAACGGGCACAGCAAATCGTTCGGCTACAGCAAGCGTTTACCGGGCTATCTCGACAACGTTGAGCTGGCCATTGGCGGGTTCTGGCAGGAACGGCTGGAGGCACTGACCGAGCAGACCGTCGAGGAGGCGTTTGCGGACACGCTCGACCGCCGCCGCCGACGTGCACTCAACGGTCGCAGGGATCAGCTTCTTAAAGAAGCGGAAAAGTAGGGCTAAAGCCCGTTCCGCTGGCTCGTTAACTCACTCGTTAACAATAGCGATGCACTCAATCTCAACGAGGCCGTTCAATGCCATTCCGGCCACGGCAACAGCGCTGCGCGCCGGCGGGGTCTCGAAGAATTCACCATAGACTGCATTCATGCCGGGCCAGTCAGCCATGTCAGCAAGAAACACCGTGCATTTGACCACCCGGTCCAGCGACGAGTTGCAGGATTCCAGCACCGCCTGCATGTTCTTCATCGTCTGGCGTGTCTGCCCCTCGATACCACCCTCGGCGAGATCCCGGCTGCCAGGGATGGTCCCCAGGACCCCGGACAGATAGAGCGTGTCTCCAACCTGGATGGCCGAGGAAAGTGACGGTCCGGCCGAGCCTTTCTCCGGCGCGCCGTGTGCGGTGATCGTTGCCATAAGCTGAACTCCGTTTTCTTCTTTTGTCTTAGATGCTGTTGGTTCTTGCCGCGTCGGCAATGTGTTCGGCGGCGCGGAAGGCAAGCGCCATGATGGTCATCGTCGGCTGGCCGCGTCCGGAGGTGACCATGCTCGAGCCGTCGCAGATGAACAGATTGTCCACTTCGTGGCTGCGATGGAATCGATCGACGACCGATGTCTCCGGGTCATCGCCCATGCGGCAAGTGCCCAGCAGATGCGCGCCGCCGTTTTGCGGCTCGGATTCCTGGCTCCACTGCTCGACCGCGCCCGCGGCTTCCATCATCTGTTCGGCGAAGCCCAGCATGTAGTTCGCATTGGCGAGGTCGTCGTCGTGGTCGCGATAGGTCATCCGGATGGCAGGTCGCCCGAACTCGTCGCTGTGATTTGGATCGAGCGAGATGTTGTTCCGGTCCAGCGCCAGCGAGGTCGCGTTGACGAGAATGGACATCTGCCGGGTGAAATTGTGCGCCAGGCGGTCCTTGAACTCGGCTCCCCAGCTCGGCTTGTCGGGGTTCTGGCTGGCCATGCTGTAGAGGATGGGCGTGGCGGCCAGGAACGGGCGTGCGTCGTAGCCACCGCCGCCGTAGAAACCGCGTTTGGGGTCTGATTCGTAAAGGTCGTGGACGATTCGGGTGACCTGAACGCCCTTGTAGTCGTTCAGACGCCGTTCGAAAACGCCCGTCACGTTGGCGTGGGCGTTCAGCATCAGGTTGCGGCCGACGACGCCGTTGGCATTACTCAATCCGTCCGGGTTCATGCTGCTGGCCGACATCAACAGGAGGCGGGGCGTCTCTGCGCCGTTTGCAGCCAGGACGACGGCACGTGTCTTCTGCCCAACCTCGTTGCCGCTGCTGTCAATGTACTGCACCTCGGTAACCTTGCCATCAGCCCCGGTTACCAGGTTGAAGACCGTGCTCTCCGCTCGCACTTCGCAGTTTCCGCTGGCGATAGCCTGAGGGATCATTGCGGCCAGGGTGGAGGACTTTGCATTGACCTCGCAGCCATAGCCCATGCAGTAGCCGCAGTGGATGCAGGACGGGCGGCCATTGTGAGGCTGCGACAGGATCGCGAGCGGCGCCGGCTGGGCATGAAAACCGATCGCCTCCGCGCCTTTCTCGAGCAGGGCGCCCGATGACTTGATGGCCATCGGCGGCATGGGGAATGGCTTGGAACGCGGCGAGTCGAACGGCCCGGGTGCACCCGAAACGCCGATCTCCCAGTCGACACGCGTGTAGTAGGGCTCAAGCTCGTCATAGCTGATCGGCCAGTCCGTAAAGTTCGTGCCTTCAATGCTGCCGAGCACGCTGCGCTCGTTGAAATCGATCTCGCGCAGGCGCCAGAAGTTCGCCGTAAAGTGCACACTCGAACCGCCCACACCTTTCGAGTACCAGGCCGGCGGGCGACCCTGCGCCGGCGCCGCTACCTTGCTTTCATCATCGCGAAACGTCTGGCCGTTTACCGCCGCGGGCCCACCGCCCAGGCCGTTCAGGATCGCGACGTCGAATTCGTCGTGAGAGAAATCGGCCGCCACGCGGAAGGGGCCCTGCTCAAG
This sequence comes from uncultured Woeseiaceae bacterium, assembly GCA_964522355.1. Taxonomy (GTDB): domain Bacteria; phylum Pseudomonadota; class Gammaproteobacteria; order Steroidobacterales; family Woeseiaceae; genus JBFGFX01. The sequence continues at coordinate 7,952 of CAZFVT010000079.1, forward strand.
CACGACGGTCTTGAAGCCGGCACTCGACAGTTCCTTGGCGAGGATGCCGCCCGCTGAACCCGAGCCGACGATGACAAAGTCGACTTCTTCCGTGAGCGGGTAGGTGACCTGGTTCTCAATCGCCATTGCGCTTCTCCTCGACGTACTGCGCGTCGTAATAGCCGTAAGGCGGTTGGGTAGCGCTGTGACCGTCAAATCCGATCAGGTCCCAGGAAATATTGTCCTTGTTGCCGCCATGTTTGCTCATGGCGAAAAAGCCCATCAGGGTCAGCATGCGAGCCATGGCGAAGAAGGGGCTCGATTCGTTCTCGGCGATCCAGGCATCCTGGTCCGCCTCGTTCAGGTCAGAAAAGGTCTTTGCGCCCGGGAAGCGAGTCGCGATGCCGGACTGAAAGGCTTGCAGCGTGCCGCGAACGCCGCCGAGCATGCCGGCCATCGGCCCGCCGAGTACGTTGTCGAAGAAGTAAACGACGCCGGCTTCGCGTGCACCCGGTGTTGCAGTCGTCGGCAATATGCGAGCACTAAACGCTTCAATCTCGCGCGCCTCTGCCTCGTCAAGCGTCGTAAATGGCAGGCTGTCGTCACGCGCGGAGCACGCAGCCTGCGCCGCTGCTATTGCAGCCGGCCAGCTGAGTCGCATGGTCGTGCCGCCGATTGCGGCGCCGCTGCCCTGCAAAAATCGTCGTCGGCTAAGCGTATCGTTGCCGCTCATAAAACGCTCCCTGGTTTATCGTTCGAGGCGGGCTTGCCTGACCCAAAGGTAGCACACACGATTGCACCTCGGGGGTGCACGGGGCGCCGCGATCGGGGCTGCATCTGGTATAGACTCCGAACCTCCATATCCTTCCGGCGAAGCAAATCAAGCGCGTCATGGGAGCCTGCGAGTTACTGTGATTCCAGCGAGCGAGTACCGGCAACAAACGTCTGCGCGGGATACCCTTGCGGTTAACCCTTTGGCCTCGGAGCTGCGATTCCATGACTGAGATGCGAGCCTTCCGTGGCAGCATCATTCACTGCCTTGAGCACCCCGTGAACGGCGCGGGCGCCGCCGAGGTTATTGAAGACGGAATGCTGCTCGTTGACCGTGGCCGCATCGAACGGGCAGGGCCCGCAGAGCAGCTGTTGCCCGCCCTCGGTGGCGATGTCGAGATCGTGGACCTGCGCGGCAAACTGATACTGCCGGGTTTTGTCGACAGCCATGTGCACTACCCGCAGATGGACATCGTCGCCTCATACGGCGAGCAGCTGCTTGACTGGCTAAACCGGTACGCCTTCCCTGCAGAGCTCGAGTTTGCGGATCCGCGCCACGCGACCGGTATGGCAAACCGGTTCGTCGACGCATTGCTCGCGAACGGCACAACCTCGGCACTTGTTTTTGCCACGGTGCACGCGCATTCCGCATCGGCACTGTTTGAGGCAGCGGACCGGCGCAACATGCGCCTGATCACCGGCAAGACGCTCATGGATTCTTCGGCTCCTGACGCGCTGCTCGACACGCCGCAGTCTGCCGAGTCGGAGAGTCGCGCGCTGATCGAGCAGTGGCACGGCCGTGGCCGCCTCGGCTACGCGATCACGCCGCGCTTCGCACTTACGTCCAGCGATGAACAGCTCTCGAGGCTTGGCCGACTCGCGGCAGAGTTCCCGGACGTCCACATACACACGCACCTGGCCGAAAACCGCGAAGAGGTCGCACAGGTTGCCGCGCGTTTCCCGGAGAGCCGCAGCTATCTCGACGTGTACCGGCAATTCGGCCTGCTGCGCGAGCGCACGGTGTTCGCCCACTGCATTCACCTGGACGACGATGACCGTCAGTCGATCGCTGATGCGCGTGCCGGCATAGCATTTTGCCCGTCGTCGAACCTTTTTCTCGGCAGCGGCCTTTTCGGGTTGGATGATGCCGAGGCCGCCGGTATCGATATTGGACTGGGCACGGATGTCGGCGCGGGCCCGAGCCTGAGCCCGCTAAAGACGCTCGCCGATGCCTACCGGGTCGGTCAGCTTCGGCACCTGCCGCTCGATCCCCTGCACGGGCTCTACCTGGCGACGCTCGGCGCCGCCCGCGCACTCAGGCTCGACAGTGCGATTGGCAACTTCCTGACCGGCAAGGAAGCGGACTTCACCGTGCTGGATACAGATCTCAATACGCCGGTTGCTGACCGCTGCCGCCGGGAGAATGGGCTTGAGGATCGACTCTTTGCACTGCAGCTGCTGGGCGACGAACGCAACGTTCACAGCACCTGGCTCATGGGTGAGCCCGCCTACCGGCGCGATCCGGCCCTGGCGAACTAGCGGCCTGCTAGTCCTGCGCCAGCTGCGCGGCGATTCGCGGCATGATCTCCGCGAGCTCAGGTTTTTGCGCCTTCAGCTCATCGATGGACAGGCCGGAAAGTTCGTAGGGGAGGACCAGCCAGTCCTGGGTCGTGCGCACGCTGAAGTCCGGTGTCCGAACGGTCCGTTCGCTCGGTCGGAACCAGACGGTCGCAATGCGAATGTCCTGCGGCAGGTTTCGCCGGGTTTTCCTCGACAGCTTGTCGATCACCGCGCGAACGCTCGAGCCGGTGCTGTAGACGTCGTCGACAATCAGCATCGAGTCTTCATTGCTCACGTTGTCGATCAGGTATTCAAGTCCGTGGACCCGGATCGCTTCGCTGCTCTTGAGCATCGCGGCGTAGGCGGCCGGCCCGCGATAGGAAGTGCGTACGGCAATGTGGTCGGTATCGATGCCGAAATACTCGAGGCCCTCCTGCACGGCGATGCCCACGGCGCTGCCGCCACGCCAGAGGCCGATGAGATAGTTGGGTCTGAAACCCGATTCATGGATCTGGCGGGCCAGACGAAATGAATCGAGCAGCAGGTCATCGGCATCGACGTAAATCTGTTTCATAGCGGCGGCGGTTCTGAGTCTCGGGCGCATGTAGTATACGTAACCTTGCCAGCGGTAGCGGCTTTTCGATGGTCCCGGGTCCCGGGTCGAATCGACAGGTCCGGAGGAAGCATGAAAAAGACAGTACTAACGGCCAGCGAGCTGCTGAAAGACTCGTTTCGCCTCGGCATGGACATCGTCGAAAGCGGTTTTCGGCCGACGGTCATCATCGCCATCTGGCGAGGGGGCACGCCGGTCGGCATGGCGGTGCAGGAACTGCTGGCCTACATGGGAATAGACGCTGATCACATCGCCATTCGCACCTCTTCCTATC
>CAZFVT010000080.1:0-11104 GCA_964522355.1 uncultured Woeseiaceae bacterium
CCCACGACCGGCGCCTGGCAGAGCGCTGCGACCGCGAGATCCGGCTCGACGCTGGCAAACTCGTCGCCGATACCGGGGGCGTCAAGTGAGCGCCTTTGCCTATGCGCTTCGCAGCTTTGGGCGGGAGCTCCGTTCGGGCGAAGTGTTGATCCTGCTTTCGGCCGTCGCGCTCGCCGTTGCTGCACTGACCGCTGTCGGTTTCCTGACGGATCGCATCAGCAAGTCGGTCACTCGCCAGGCCAACGAGGTGCTGGCGGCGGACCTGCGCCTGCGATCTCCTGACCCGATCCCCGAGGACTGGCACGAGATGGCGGCCGACTTCAGCCTTGCGACCGCCGAAACGCAGACCTTCCCGAGCGTCATCTTCGCCGGTGACGAAAGTTCGCTGGCCACCATCAAGGGTGTCAGCGACAACTATCCGCTGCGCGGCCGCGTACGCATTGCCGACCGCCTGTTCGGCGAGCAGCGTGAGGTCGACGTCATACCGCCGCCCGGCACGGTCTGGACCGACGGCGCGCTGATGGCGCGGCTCGGCGTCAGCGTTGGCGATACCGTTTCGGTGGGCGAAGCTGACCTGACTATCGATGCCGTCCTTATGTACCGCCCGGATCAGTCCATCGGGTTTGCCTCCCTCGCGCCGTCGATTGTGGTCAACCTGGTCGACATGCCAGCTACGAACCTGATCAACGCAGGCAGCCGGGTCAGTTATGCGCTGCTCGTCGCCGGGGACGAGACCAACGTGGATTCGTTCTACGACGCCGTGGAAGATGACCTTCCCGAGTCGGTGCGAACCCGCAATCGTGAAGACTCCGGCGAGCGCGCCGGGAACGCCGCCGACCGGGCCCAGCGGTTCCTTTCATTGACCGCTGTGATCAGCGTGCTGCTGAGTGCGGTCGCCGTGGCAATGTCTGCGCGTCGCTTCGCCAACCGGCGCATGGACACCGTCGCACTCATGAAGAGCCTTGGTGCCACCCAGCGCTTTGTCGTCATCACGGCGTCGCTGCAGCTGGTGATGCTGGGCATCATCGGCGTGGTGGTTGGCAGCGCGACGGGCTTCGCGGTGGAGGCTGCCGTCACCGGTATGCTTGCCGATCTTTTTGCCAGCGATTTGCCTGATCCGGGCCTGGGCCCGGTCTGGCTGGGCATGGGTGCGGCGATGATCCTGCTGATCGGCTTCTCGTTGCCGTCCTTGATTCAGCTGCGCGACACGCCGCCGCTGCGCGTACTTCGACGCGACGCCATGCCGCCCGCGCCATCGCGCCTTTTTATCGGCGGTACCGCCCTGGCCGCGGTGGCCGTTCTGCTCTACGGCATGATCGGCGACCTGACCATGCTGGTTATCGTGCTGGGCGGCATGCTCGCCGTTTCCGCAGCGCTTTACGTACTGGGCCGCTGGCTGGTGGTACTGATGGGACGATCGCGCAGCGGCGTTGGCATTGCCTGGCGCTACGGCCTGGCAAACGTCGCGCGCCGCGGGCGAGACAGCACGGTGCAGGTCGTCGCTTTCGGCCTCGGGCTAACGGTGCTCTTGTTGCTCACCTTCGTTCGCACCGATCTGCTTGCCGGCTGGCAGCGCACCCTCAACGACGACGCGCCGAACAACTTCCTGATCAATATCCAGCCGCAGGAGCGACCCTCCATCGCGGCAATTTTCGAATCGGGCGGCGTCGACGTTCCCGAGTTCGTGCCGCTGGTGCGGGCTCGGATGAAGACCATCAACGGCGAGGACGTCAAAACGCGCAGCTACCCGATGGAAGACGGCGAGTGGATGGCCAATCGAGAGGCCAACCTCACCTGGGCGAGCGAGCTGAGTTCGAGCAACACCCTGGTTGAGGGTGAATGGTGGCCGGCCGACTATTCGGGCCCTCCGCTGGTCTCGGTCGAAGCCGAGGCGGCAATGGAGATGGGCGTCGAAATCGGCGACGAGATCGTGTTCCTGATCGCCGGGCGTGAGGTCGAGCTGACAATCTCGAGTTTTCGTGAAGTGAACTGGGACTCCTTCCAGCCCAACTTCTTCATGGTCCTCTCACCGGGCGCGATGGACGGGCTGCCGGCAACCTATATCGCCAGCCTGCAGATACCCTCCGAGCGGCGCGATGTGTTGCTGAACCTCGTGCGTCAGCACCCCACCGTCTCCGTCATCGATCTCGAGACGATCCTCACCCAGGTCAAGGGCATCATCGACAAGGCCAGCCTCGCCGTGCAGGCGGTATTCGTTTTCACCCTGGCGGCTGGCATCGCGGTGCTGTTCGCCGCCGTGCAGTCGACCATCGATGAGCGGCGTTTCGAATCGGCCATGCTGCGGGCGCTGGGCGTCCGTCGACGCACCGTGCTTTCGGGCGTGCTAACCGAGTTTGCGGCCATAGGTTTTGCAGCGGGCCTGCTGGCGGCCGCCGGCGCGTCGATCCTGGCCGCAATCATCGCCGTTCAGCTCTTTGACCTGAGCTTCTCGTTCAACCCGGCGCTCTGGATTGCCGGTCTGCTGGGCGGAATCGGCCTTGTGTGCCTGAGTGGTTTCATCGCCGCTCGCAGTGCGATCAATGCGCCGCCGGCAAACGTGCTACGCGGCGCCTGACGGTCAGGATACCCATGGATCAACACGTCGACAGGCTGTCCTGCGGGGCCGTGGTTGTACGCCGCGGTCCGGACGGATGGCTGACGCTGATGCTGCGCGCCTATCGAAACTGGGATTTCCCCAAAGGCATACGCGAGGCAGGCGAGTCTTCACTCGACGCGGCGATTCGTGAGATCGGGGAGGAGACCGGCATTCACGATCTGGTGTTTGCCTGGGGTGAAAACTACATGGACACCGGGCCCTACAGCCGCGGCAAGGTGGCGCGCTACTACATCGGAGAGACCGGGCAGGAAAAGATCGTTATGGGCCTTTCGCCCGAAACCGGCCAGCCGGAACACCATGAAGCCCGATGGATGACCTTTGACGAGGCCTATGACATCACTTCGCCCCGTGTGCGAGAAGTTGTCCAATGGGCGAGGAACGTCCTCGGCACCTGATACGCCGGCGCCTATAATGCCGTCTGCCTGACTCATTAGCGGTTCGCCGCGAGCCCAGGCTGATTGGCGAACCCGGTGACCAAAGCAAAACACCTATGGACGTACAAGAATCCGTTGCCGCAAACGACGCGCTGAATCGCGACATCGATGAGCGCATCGAGGCACTCCTCGGTGAGATGACCCTGGACGAGAAGATCGGCCAGATGAGCCAGGTCAATGCACCTCACGGGCACCTGCCCGAGGACTTTGTCGCGGCGATGCGGGCCGGTCGCATAGGTTCGGTTCTGAACTCGGTCGACGTTAACGTCAACAATGAGATGCAGCGTCTGGCCGTCGAGGAAACGCGGCTCGGGATTCCGCTGCTGCTCGGCCGCGACGTCATTCACGGCTTCAACACCGTCTTTCCGATTCCGCTTGGGCTTGCCGCTACATGGAATCGCGATCTCGTGAGAGAGGGCTGCCGAATTGCCGCCTCGGAGGCGGCGCGCACCGGCGTGAACTGGACCTTCGCCCCGATGATCGACATCACCCGCGATCCGCGCTGGGGGCGGATTGCCGAATCGCCCGGGGAAGATCCATTCCTGGCGAGCGCCATGGCCGTGGCCATGGTCCGGGGCTTCCAGGGCGACAGCCTGTCAGAGCCTGGTTCGATTGCCGCCTGCGCCAAGCATTTCGCCGGCTACGGTGAAGTCCAGAGTGGTCGCGATTACAACACGACCCTGATCCCTGAGAATGAGCTCAGAAACTTACACCTTCGGCCTTTCAGGGCTGCGGCCGACGCCGGCGTCTCAACGTTCATGGCTTCGTTCAGCGATCTCAACGGCATACCCGCCAGCGCCAGCCACTTTCTTATGCGCCAGGTACTGCGCGATGAGTGGGATTACAACGGATTTGTCGTTTCGGACTGGGACTCGATTCGCCACCTCGCGGTCCACGGTCTGACCGAGGATGACCGTCACTCCGCCGAGGCCGCGGCCACCGCCGGTATCGACATGGAGATGGCCAGCCACGCCTACCGCGATCACCTTGCGGCGCTGGTCGCCGACAAACGGGTTGATGAGTCCGTTATTGACGGTGCGGAACATCCTGCGTGTGAAATTCAATCTCGGCCTGTTCGACAACGCGCAGACAGACCCCGACATCCTGCCGCCGGTCGCTGAGGCCTCGGCGCTGGCCGCCGCCCGCGAATCAGCGCTGCAGAGTATCGTTTTGTTGCAGAACCGTGGTGACGTACTGCCACTGGATCCAGCCCGTCTTTCCAACGTCGCGGTCATCGGGCCACTCTCCAACGCTCCCTATGAGCAGCTGGGCACATGGATATTCGATGGCGATCGGTCGCTCAGCGTGACGCCGCTGACCGCTATTCGCGAAGAGCTGGGGGCGGGCGTCGAGATCAACTACGCACGCGGCACCGAAACGACCCGCAGCCGTTCAACGGGAGGATTTGCCGAAGCCCTGGAAGTGGCGGCCGACGCAGACGTTGTTGTGATGTTTGTAGGCGAAGAGTCGATACTGTCCGGAGAAGCACACTGCCGCGCGGACATCGATCTGCCCGGCAATCAGGCGGAGCTGATCCGGCAGGTTCACGCGCTGGGTAAGCCGGTGATTGCCGTCATCATGGCCGGTCGGCCGCTGACGCTCGCCAACGTCATCGATCATGTCGATGCGATTCTCTACGCCTGGCATCCAGGGACCCAGGGCGGGCCGGCCATCGCTGACTTACTGTTTGGCAACGAGTCGCCTTCGGGCCGCCTGCCGGTAACCTTCCCGAGATTGGTTGGCCAGGTGCCGATCTTCTACTCGCACAAGAACACGGGCAAGCCGCCGACGCCCGGTGAAACTGTCCACATCGACGACATCGATCCCTTTGCCCCGCAAACATCGCTAGGCATGACGTCTTTTCACCTGGACGCCGGCTACACTCCCCAGTTCGTTTTTGGTCACGGCCTGTCGTACACGCGCTTTGAGTATTCCGATCTCGAGCTGATTGCACCCGAGATCGTCGTCGGCGAGTCCATGGACATCACCGTAACCGTGACGAACGTTGGCGAACGCACCGGAGAGGAAGTCGTGCAGCTTTATGTTCGCGACCTGGTGGGCAGCGTTACGCGTCCGGTGAAGGAGCTGAAGGGCTTTACACGGGTGCGGCTGGATCCCGGCGCGTCAACGCAACTGACCTTCTCGCTGTCACCGGAAGATCTTGCTTTCTACGATCAGCACATGAACCTGGTGACCGAACCCGGTCGCTTCTGCGTATGGGTTGGCGGCAGTTCGGCGGCCGACCTGATGGCCGAGTTCAGCGTGCTGCCAGCCTGATTCGCCGCCGGGCGCTTCAGCGAGTGCGCGCCCAGTAGGGTGCCTGCCCGGTCGATTCGCGGACTACGATGTCGCCCTTGATCATGGTTGGACCAGGCCCGGCACCGTCGCTCTTGAGCCCCTCGATCAACAGCAGCGCTGCGCGTTCGGCCATCGTGCTGAGCGGCTGATTGACGGTCGTCAAAGACGGGTAGATCTGCTGGGCGAGTGGAATGTTGTCGTAGCCGGCAACGGAGAGTTCTTTTGGAATGTCCAACGACATGCGCTGGGCGACACGCAACACGCCGGCGGCCATGTCGTCGTTACAGGCGAACACGGCGGTCGGGCGCCTTTTTCGCATCAGCATTTTCTGCGCGCAAAGCTCGCCCGAGCGAATGGAGTTGTCGCCCTGGCAAACCAGTGACGTTCGGAACGGCAGCCCACACTGCTCAAGGCCATCCTGGTAACCGAGAAAGCGCTTGGTCACGGCCTTGTGATCCGGGTTGCCCTTAATGAACGCAATACGCTCATGGCCGAGTGACGCGAGATAGCAGGTCATCTCAGCGCTGACTTCGCGGTCGTTGGTTATCACCGTGAGGTGTTTGCGCAGGTTGCCGCCGGGAGAAATCTGGACAAACGGCGTGCCCTTCTCCTGTATCGCATTGATGATGGCCGGTACGTTCGAAAGCGGCGGCGCGATTGCGATGCCATCCACGCGGGAATGGTCAATCAGGTTGGCGACCTCCTCGCCAATCGACTCGCTCTGATAGTCGCAGGGATGTATCAGCAGATCGTACCCTTCCTGCTTGCAGGCCCTGAGCAGTCCCTGCTGCAGCTTGATGACGTAGCCCGAGCTGGGGATCGCATAGCGACCGGGATCGTCGTAGAGCAACGCAATCTGGTAGGAGCGGCGGCTGGCAAGTTTGCGCGCCGATCGATTCGGGCTGTAGTGCAGTTCGGACACCGCCTCGTCGACGAGGCGCCGGGTGCTTTCCCGCACGTTGGCTTCCCGGTTGACCACCCGGGACACAGTTTTAATTGAGACGCCAGCAAGCCTGGCGACATCATTGATGGTCGCTTTCCCCATGTCTTACTCCGATTCCCCGCAGGCAGTGTACCGTTGAAAGACAACGCTGTCAGCGATGCATGACAGTCAGTTTCAATTGACGAAAAGGGTTTTCGACAGGCGGTATTAATGGATTGTTAAGCAAGGCGACAGCGCGCGCGTCCTTCTTGATAAGCGGCCACGTTAAGGGCCAGTTCCTCGATGGCTTTTTGCCGGGCTTCGCGGGTCGCCCAGGCAATGTGCGGCGTCAGCACCAGCCTGTCTCCGCGATAGTCGAGCAGCGGGTCGCCGCTAACCGGGGGCTCTTCGCTGAGCACGTCCACGGCCGCTCCGCCGATCTGATCCGTCTCAAGGGCCTCGACCAGGGCTTCGGAATCGACCAGCGCGCCGCGCGCAGTGTTGATCAGAATGGCGTCTTTTCGCATCAGCCGAAAGGCGTCATGCGACATAAGACCGCGGGTCGATTCCGTTAGCGGACAATGGAGCGATACGACGTCCGAAACTTTCAACAGCTCTTCGAAAGAGAGCCTTCCTGCAACCGGTTCGCCGCCCGGCCGCTGGGCGATGACAACCTGCATACCGAAGGTCTCTGCCATGCGCGCTACGTTCTGGCCCAGCTCGCCAAAGCCAACGATGCCAAGCGTCATTGCCGAGAGTTCACGGATTGGGTAGTCGAGCAGCGCAAACGTGCTGGCCGCCTGCCAGCGGCCCTCGCCAACGGCCCGTCGATAGCGATGCAGGTTGTGAGTGAGCATGAGCATCACGCCGAACACCTGTTCGACCACCGACTGCGTGCAGTAGCCGCGGATGTTGGTGACGGCAATGCCCGCCTCGCGGGCATACTCCAGGTCGACGTTATCCGATCCGGTGGCTGCGAGGCCGATATAGCGCAGTGATTTCGCGGTTGAGAGAGCCTCGGCATCCAGGCGGCTCTTGTTGATCAATGCGTACTCGGCATCCGCAATGCGTGAAATGATCTCATCGCGGTTCGACGTCGCATGGAGTACCAGGTCCGGAAGCAGCTTCGTGAGCGGCGACAGGTTCAGCTCATCGCTGCCCATCGTGGCGAAATCGAGGAATACGGCGTTCATGGCGGGTTGGGGTATGCTCGGCGGCCGGCAACGCGATTATTCTAACGAAACCCGCAACCACCATGACCGATGCTTTCTGGGAGACCAAGTCGCTCGATGAAATGAGCGAAGCCGAGTGGGAATCGCTTTGCGACGGCTGCGGACTCTGCTGCCTGCAAAAGCTCGAGGACGAAGACACGGGCGAAGTTTTCCTCACGGACATCGCCTGCCGGCTACTGGACGTCAGCAGCTGCCGCTGTGGCGACTATGCAAACCGCGCGCGGGAAGTCCCCGAGTGCCTGGTGCTCGAGGCTAAAGACCGGGAGCCCTTCCGCTGGCTGCCGCCGAGCTGCGCCTATCGGCGATTGCACGAAGGCGAGCCGCTGCCCGGCTGGCACCCGCTCATCACCGGTGACCCGGAGTCCGTCGTTGAAGCCGGGATCTCGGCTCGCGGCAAAGTGGTCTTCGAGAATGTCAGCAACCAGTGGCAGAGCCTGACGCCGCTGCCGCCTTTACGAGTGACGAGAGAATGACCGAAGCACCATTTATCGACTTGCCGAACTACGAGGAATTTCCGCTTGAGGAGATGCGCGACAAACTCGAGGCCTTTTACACGGAGATCAATCGTCGTCGGACCGTCCGCGAGTTTTCCGATCGGCCGGTGCCACGGGACATTATTGAAACAGCACTCCGGGCAGCCGGCACCGCGCCCAGCGGTGCGAACCTTCAGCCCTGGCACTTCGTGGTCGTAAGCGGGCCTGAGACCAAGCGCAGGATTCGTGAAGCCGCCGAGATCGAGGAGCGCGAGTTCTACGAGCATCGCGCGTCCGAGGAATGGCTTAAGGCGCTGGAGCCGCTGGGCACCGACAGCGACAAACCGTTCCTGGAAACCGCCCCCTACCTGATAGCCGTGTTCCTGCAGAAGTTCGGTACCCTGCCCGACGGCAGCAAAGTGAAGCACTATTACCCGGTGGAGTCGACGGGGCTCGCCACCGGCATGCTGATCACGGCACTACACGTTGCCGGTCTCGTGTGCCTCACCCACACGCCGAGCCCGATGGCGTTCCTGAATGAGATTCTCGGCAGGCCGAAAAGCGAACGGCCGTTCCTGCTGCTGGTTACCGGCTATCCGGCGGAGGACGCCCGGGTTCCGGACATCCATCGCAAACCTCTTGGTGAATTCACGAGCTTCATTGAGGAATGATGGTCGGGGCGTCTTAGTCCGGAGGTTCGTAGGGATCCGGCGTACCCGCCGCAATCGGTGGATTGGCCCTCAGTGATGCAACGTGTTCTTCCAACTGCGGTAGCCCTGCTTTCAGAACCCAGGTATGCGGGAACAGCACGTTATCGCGCTCGAGCGGATCGTTGATCAGGTTGTAGACGCGCGGCATTGTGTACTCACGCAGCACGCCGTTCCAGCCGGATTGCTCGTTGAAGTGAATCTTCCAGTCTCTCCACTTTACGCCGAAGATGTCGTTGCCCATGTAGACAATGAAGCCTTCCCTGCCCGACTGCTCTTGCTGCCCTATAAGGAATGCGGACATATCGATGCCGTCGATCGGCCGGTCGTCCGGCGTCTCGCCGCCCGCAATGGATGCCAGGGTCGGCAGAAGATCCATCGCGTGGACGATTTCATCGCTGACGCGCCCCGCTGAGATACGGCCCGGCCAGCGAGCCGCGAACGGCACTCTAAGCCCGCCTTCATAGCCGGTGAACAGGGTCGACCGCCAGGGGCCCGACGATCCGTGCACCGCGGTTTCTACCGTCAGCGAGGTGGCTCCCTCGCTCAGCGCCTCGGGACCGTTGTCTGCGGTGAAGATGACCAGCGTATCGTCGGCGACGCCGAGCTCGTCAATCGCATCCAGTAACTCGCCGACATAGCCGTCGATCTGCATCAGGATGTCGCCCCAGGGCCCTTTTCCGGACCGGCCGTCAAAGTCCGGATGCGGCATGGTTGGAAAATGGGTCGCCGTATAGGGCAGGTAGACAAAGAACGGCTTGTCGGCCTTCGCCTGTCGTTCCATGAAGTCGATGGCCCGGTCCGTCAGGTCACGGTCGATCAAAGGTCGGTAATCGAGGTCGTAGGTTCGGACCGTCTCGGGCGTGCTGCCTTTTCTACCTTCCATGACGACCGTCGGCGGTACGCCGCTGTCGGCGAACCCGTCGAGGGACGGATAGACGGATTCATCCGTGGAGTTGGGCACGCCGTACCACTCGTCAAAGCCCTGGTCCGTAGGGAACCGCCCCTCGGTACGACCAAGGTGCCACTTGCCATACATACCCGTCGCATAGCCGGCATTCGACAGCATCTCCGCCATCGTGACTTCCCACTGAACGAGGCCATAGACACCCTCGCCCAGGGGCACGGTGCCGTTGCCGCTGCGGATCGCGTAGCGACCGGTCATCAGCGCCGAGCGGGAAGGCGTGCACTGAACCTCGACGTTGAAGTTGGTCAGGCGGATCCCGTCGCTCGCCAGAGAATCGAGACGCGGCGTCGCCGCACCGCGAACGATGCCGCCGCCGTTGAAGCCAGGCTCGCCCCAGCCAAAGTTGTCCATGAACACCAGCAGGATGTTGGGTTTGTCCTGGGCGAACGCGTGTTGGCCGGTCAGGCAGAGCAACACAACGATCAGAAATGACCTCATTTCTATTCTCCACTCCAATGGGGCGGGCAATGCGCCCACTGACTAATCGGGTTGTCGAGTATCTTCATGTCCCTGGCTTCAGCTGCACCCGCCGCAGCCACCGCAACCGCCACAGCCGCCGCCTCCACCGTAGCCACCGCCCCCTTTTCCACCAGGTCCGGAGGCGGCCTTGACCAGCAGATAAACCACAAGCACAAAGAGCCCGATGAACAGTATGTCGGTTTCGGACAGGGGCCAGGTGCAGCCTGTGAGAAATGCGGTTCCCGCCGCCAGCAAGCTGACGCGAAGCCTGCTACGCGGCAGGATCAGAACGTCGCGCTGATTGACCCGTCTAAAGCCTTCAACCTTGGAGAACCGTTCTTCCGGCGTCGGCCAGATGTCCTTCGGCGCTTCTTCGCCGAAGGCACGGGCATAGGCTTGAAGCGTGGCCGAGTAGGCCTCGAAAAAACGATGTCCCTCGGACGGTCCGCCGCGCGTGGGCCCATGGTGTAACGGTTGCTCCAGTACCGACCCACACATTTCGTCCCAGTAATGTCTTGTATAGGCGAGATGCAGATGCCAGGCCTGGTCCACTTCGTCTGACGGTGTGACCGAGAACCCGGCCGTCATGGCGAGGTAGACGAATCGTTTGTACTCGGCAATGACTCGCAGGGCGTAGTCCTGGCTCCAGCCATTGTCTCGGGCCAATCGTTTGGAAAAGCAAAGCGAGGCATCCTCGTCATCGAGTGACATTGCCTCCAGGCGTTGCCAGAGTGGGTCCCGCATGCTGCTTGCCGTCATCGTCACTCCTCCTGTTGCCAGGCCTTAAGGCGATCTCTATCCCGTATTCTGCAGCCCCGCCGCGATCCCGTTGACGCTTGCCAGCAGCGCTTCGAGCAGCTCGTTATCCTGCCGATTCGATTCCCGCCAACGCTTCAGCAGGTCCACCTGCATCAGGCTCATCGGGTCGACGTAAGGGTTACGCAGCACGATGGCTCGCTGCATCGTCACGTCACCCTCGAGGAGCTCTTCGTGGT
>CAZFVT010000081.1:0-11086 GCA_964522355.1 uncultured Woeseiaceae bacterium
TCACTTTATCGCCATGACCAATAACGGTGAGCGACCGGTTTACGGCGGCAGCATTTCGGATCGCGAGTTTCCCGCGAACTCGATCGACAATTACCTGCTGACCCAGGACGTCCTGCCGCTAAGAATCCCCTGTGGCTGGTGGCGCGCACCCGGTGCCAACACGATCGCGTGGACCACCCAGAGCTTCATTCACGAACTGTCGCACCTGGCGGGTCGCGATCATCTCGAATTCCTTCTCGAACTGATGGCCGGGCCGGGATTTCTGGAAGCTGGCAACGACCGCACGATTGACAGGGAACGCGCGACGGGCGTCATCAAGCTTGCCGCCGAGAAAGCCGGTTGGGGTCGCAGCCTGCCGGCCGGACGAGGACTCGGCCTCGCCTTTCACTTCAGCCATCGCGGACACGTCGCCGAAGTCGCTGAAGTCAGTGTCGATGAAAACAAGAAGCTTACCGTTCACAACGTTATGGTCGCGGCCGATGTTGGCCCGGTGGTTAACCTGAGCGGCGCTGAGGCGCAATGCGAAGGATCGGTGATCGACGGGATGAGCACGATGCTGGGACTGGAAGTGACCATGAAGGACGGACGCATCGAGCAGTCAAACTTCCACCAGTACCCGCTGCTTCGCTGCGACAAGGCGCCAACGGTTGCCAGCCACTTCATCCAGAGCGACCACAGCCCGACCGGCCTCGGAGAGCCCGCGTTGCCGCCGGTCGCCCCGGCCATTTGCAACGCGATCTTCGCCGCAAGCGGTCATCGGGTGCGAACCCTGCCGCTGACGAAAGAAGGATTCAGCGTCTAGGCGCCGGTTTCAGGCACCAGTTATCGTCAGCTCCACAATGAGAAACGCCCCGAAATCGGGGCGTTTCCACTGCGTGTCTCAACCGGACAGGGCTAGAAGCGATAGCCAACGTTTAGCTGATAAACCCAGGGGTCGATTTCGACGGTACCAAGTTCGCCAGTGAACGGTCCGCTGCCGTCGTCAAGCGTCACCTTCACATCTGACTCGATGTTTATCCAGCGCAGGTCGAGATTGACCAGCCAGCGATCGCCGAGCATCCAGTCAGCGCCGACCTGGGCGGCGACACCGAAGGAACTGCTGAGGCTCAGATCTTCAAAGCCGACCGCTATCGCATCGTCAGTCAATCCTTCGTCGAAGAACGTCGTCCAGTTAACGCCGAGGCCGGCGTAGGGCTGAAACTGGCCGCCTGGCGAGAAGTGATACTGAACCGAGACCGTCGGCGGCAGGTGCGACGTGTCACCGATCGGCACCGAGCCTGCCACCGTATCGCCGCCGGCAGTGATCGAAGCCTTGACGTCGATGTCATGTTTGAAGGGTGCAGCGGCCAGAATATCGAGGGCCCAGTTGTCAGTAAACATGTAGGTCGCCGACAACACGAGGCTGGTGCCATCGTCGACCTCGATAGATGCAGAATCCAGGCTGACCCCGCCACCCAGATCAATTGATCCGATGTTCAGATTGCCGCTCTTGGGTGCAACCTGACCCACACCAGCGCGCAAAACCCACTCCCCGGCTTCGTGCGCGCTCGCAAGCCCCGTCACCAGGATCATGGCTGACGCGGCAATAATTTGCCCAGCTCGTTTCATTACGTCTCACTCCTTTTTGTTGATGCTTAAGATCCGTTTTTTCTACCGCTTACGACTCTCGCGGCAGCGACCAGATTGGAGCACCGTCGAGGCAACCCGGTGAATCAGGAGTTGCGCCAGGAAACTTCGGCAAATCCGTATACCTGAAAGCGGCAAAACCCGAATGGTGAGCGAGCCGGTGAATGAGGTCAGGCTGCGACCGCCGCGTGCTACAGTCCGGGCAAAGTGACGTAAGGAGAGGACACCACATGCGCATACTTTCTTTGATCGCGTGGCTTCTGCTGACCGTGCATTCGGGAATCGCCGGCGCGCAGTCCGGCGATGCACCCTATGATCCCGAGGCGCGCCTGGCAGAGCTCGGCATCGAGCTGCCAACGCCGCCGCAGCCCGTCGCCAACTACGTCAACGGCGTACGCACCGGCAACCTCATCTTTCTCGCCGGCAAGGGCCCAAAGCGCGCGGACGGCACGGAACTCACAGGGAAGCTCGGCGATGACGTCAGTATCGAGGAAGGTTATGAAGGCGCTCGCCTGACTGCGATCAATCAGCTTGCCGTACTCAAGGCCATGCTGGGCGATCTGAGCCGCGTAACGCGGGTGGTCAAAGTGCTGGGCATGGTGAACTCGACGCCGGACTTCATCGAACAACCGGCCGTCGTCAACGGTTTCTCCGATCTCATCGTTGAGGTCTTCGGCGAGCGCGGGCGTCACGCACGAGCGGCCGTCGGCATGGCGTCGCTGCCGCGCGGTCAGGCCGTCGAGATTGAAATGGTCGTCGAGATCGAGGACTAGTCGAATCATCGGGAGTCGATCATGCACGAGGCAGTCCGAATTCTTGCAAGACTCACCGCGGTGCTGTTCGCCGCGTTGCCCTTAAGCGCCACGGCCGGTGACTACCTGGGCGAGCTAAGCTGGCCTGAAGCGCGCGACCGACTCGCCGAAGCACCCGTCGTCATTCTGCCCTTTGGCGCCGGCGTGAAAGAACACGGCCCGCATATGCCGATGAATGCCGACCAGGTCGTCCTCGACTACCTGGTCAAAGTTGCCGTTGAGCAGAAGGATGTCGTTGCGGCGCCGCCGGTGCTGTACGGCTGGTTCCCGGCGTTTCGCGATTTTCCGGGAACCGAGATCCGCGATCCGGCGGTATTCGAAGCCTACATGCGCGAGGCCGCGCACTCGCTGGTACGAAGCGGCGCGCAGCGACTGGTGTTCCTGAACACCGGTATCGACCGGGCCACGGGCCTGCCGATCTCTATCGCCGCGCGAGAGATTCGCGCCGAAACCGGCGTGCCTACCCTGGTGGTCAGTTGGGACGACCTCGAAACCGAGGAAGTGGGGTTGCTCCAGGAGCAGGATCGCGGCGGTCATGCCGATGAAATCGAAACCTCGATCAATCTGTACCTGCAGCCCGAGCTTGTTGATATGCAGGCAGCGGTCACGGATTACGGCGACCGCCCGACCCAGGACTACGGTGGCTACCAGCCCGGCAAACTGTCGGCCGATCCGAATGACCCGGGATATGCACCCAGCGGCATCTTCGGAGACGCCACGCTGGCGACGGCCGAAAAAGGCAAAGCCGCGCTCGATATCATGACGGCCGAATGGCTGAAGATACTGGACGGCTTTGCCGAAGTGCCTCGACGGCGGAGCGACGCGTCGGTGCAATAGCCGGGCACCTGGCTAGCGCGGCAGGCGGTCCGGCAGGGACTTCAGATATTCGGCGATTTCGTCGCGCACGCGGCGGTAATGAACCATCGCCTCCTCGTCCGTCTTTGCGTCGACCGCAAGCTTTGGCGGGTCGTCAAAGCCGGCGTGTATCCGCTCAACCTCGCCGGGAAAAACCGGGCAGGACTCGTTCGCGTGATCGCAGACCGTGATGACGACACTGGGCGCGGCCGGTAGCTCATCGACGGTCTTGCTGGTGTGACCGGAGATATCAATCCCGATCTCCTCCATCGCCTGAACGGCACGCGGGTTCATTCCGTGACGCTCGACGCCGGCCGACATGAAGTCATACTCCTGGCCCCACTGGTCTCGCGCCAGCCCCTCCGCCATCTGACTACGGCAGGAGTTGCCGGTGCACAGAAAGAGAATACGCAGCGGATCGGTCACTCAAGTTTCCTTTGAAGCGCCGGATGATCGCTCCGGCAATGTCGTAGTGGTAGCAGGCCTCTGTGACATCTACAACCGCGTGGTTGCCGGTAGCGCAGCTGTATTCCTGGTGCCGTCGATAAGGCCTTCGGTCGTCAGCCCGGCATGTTTTCGAGCTCTATGCCGCGAGTCTCGTGAACCATCCGGGCGACAAAGAAGACCGACAGCAGCGCGCAGGCCGTGTAGAGACCGTAAGCACCTGCCAGACCGGCACTTGCGAGAAGAATCGGGAAGGTAATCGTGATGCCAAAATTTGACAGCCACTGCGCCAGCCCGGTTACCGCGAGACCCGTGCCACGAATCTGGTTGGGGAACATCTCGCCAAGCATGACCCACATGACCGGACCCCAGGACATATTGAAAAACACGACATAGGCATTGGCGGCGATCAGGGCGACCGGGCCGAATGTGCTGTCGAGCGACAACGACCCATCGACATCGGTCGTAGCGCTGAGAAAGGCCACGACCAGCACGGCAAGCGACGCGGTCATGCCGATCGAACCCACCAGCAGAAGCGGCTTGCGGCCGATTCGGTCTACGAGGAGCAAGGTACCGATAACCGCAGCGATGCTCAGGCCACCGCTGACGACGTTGATCAACAGCGCATCGCTCTCCGTGAAGCCGACGGACTGCCAGAGCACAGCGCCATAGTAGAAGACGACGTTAATGCCGACGAGCTGCTGGAAGGTCGCAAGACCGAGCCCAACCCAGACCACGGTGCGTAGTCCACCCGTCGCCGGGTCCTTGAGGTCTCGCAAAGACGGCTTGCGCTTGTCGGCCGCCAGTGAAGCTTCGATGTCCTGGACGGTCTTCTGCGCGGCGGCGTCACCGAACAGGCGGGCGAGGACCTTCTGAGCCTCATCCCGATGGCCTCGCAGTACCAGGTAACGCGGACTCTCCGGAATCAGGAAAAGCGCCAGCAGGAACACCGTCGCTGGCAACATCTCGATCCAGAACATCCAGCGCCAGGCTTCGAACCCGAGCCAGAATTCGGTTGTCGAGGAGCCGGCAACCCGTGCCAGGAAGAAGTTACTCAGAAACGCAAAGAACAGCCCGCTGATGATGGCAACCTGCTGGACGGTCGTCAGCGCGCCTCGATATCGCGCCGGCGCCACTTCGCTGATGTAGGCCGGCGCGAGCACGCTGGCAGCGCCGACCGCAAGCCCGCCGAGGATTCGGTAGACGACAAACTCGGCGGAACCGGTAGCAATACCTGATCCCCAGGCGCTGATGACGAAACAAAGCGCCGCTATGCGCATGATGGCACGACGGCCGAAACCATCGGCCAGCCGTCCGGCGAAATAGGCACCAACCGCGCAACCCAGCAGCATCGAGGCCACATTGAAACCGGTGCCAACGCTGTCGGAATCGAAGGCCGCCTGCAGGCCGTCCACGGTGCCGTTGATGACGCCGCTGTCAAAGCCAAACAGGAACCCACCGATGGTGGCGACGCAGCTGACCGCAATTACATAAAAGGTGTTTTCGTCCGACCGGCCTGCTTGTGTCATAGCTCTCTTTTCTTGTTTAGACGCCGCCCCTGACCATGTGGTCGTTGATCAGGTTTTCGAACAGCTCCTGCCTGCCGCTGATCGCCTCGGGTTCGCCGTTCGACGCCGCGATGTCGCGCAGTGCCGAGAGGCCCAGCTCGCCCTCCTCGAAGCGCTTGCCGTCGCCGCTGTCAAAGCTACGATAGCGCCCGAATCGAAGCTCGAACGACCGCGGATCGGACAGTATTCGTTCCGCGATGACGAGGCCCCGGGCGAATGCATCCATACCGCCGATGTGCGCGATAAACAGGTCATTCGGATCCGTCGACTCGCGACGCACTTTAGCATCGAAGTTAAACCCGCCGTTACCCAGTCCACCGGCCTCGAGCACGACCATCATGCCGTGCACGCAATCATACAGGTCCAGGGGGAACTGGTCCGTATCCCAGCCGTTTTGCGGATCACCGCGATTGGCATCCACCGAACCGAGGAGCCCGGCATCGGCGGACATGCGCAAATCGTGGGCGAACGTATGGCCCGCAAGCGTCGCGTGGTTTGCCTCAATATTCAGTTTGAAGTCGCCGGCGAGGTCATGGTGACGAAGAAAGCCGATGACCGTCTGGGCATCGAAGTCGTACTGATGCTTCATCGGCTCCATGGGCTTGGGCTCGATAAGAAAAGTGCCTTCGAAACCGATCGACCGGCCGTAATCGCGCGCCTTGGACAGGAACATCGCAAAGTGCTCGAGCTCGCGGCGGGTATCGGTGTTCTGCAGGCAGGCATAACCCTCGCGCCCACCCCAGAAGACGTAGTTGTCGCCGCCAAGCTCGACGGTGGCGTCGATCGCCGCCTTGACCTGTGCCCCGGCCCTGGCAACGACCGCGAAATCCGGATTCGTCGCCGCACCGTTCATATAGCGAGGGTGTGAGAACGCATTGGCCGTTCCCCAAAGCAGCTTCATACCCGACGCGGCCTGGCGTTCTTTCGTCAGATCGACCGTCAGCTGCAGGTTCTTCTCGGACTCGGCAACGCTGTCACCTTCCCAGGCCATGTCGAAGTCATGAAAGCACCAGAATGGAACGTTCAGCTTGGTGAAAAACTCGAAAGCGGCATTCATCTTTTCCGTTGCGTTTGCCTTTGGATCGCCGGCAACCGTCCACGGGTGTACGCGGGTACCGGGACCGAAAGGATCAGCCCCATTCGCGCAGAAGCTGTGCCAGTAGCAAACGGCGAACCGCAGGTGCTCCTCCATGGTCTTGCCAGCCACGACTCGATCCGCTTCGTAGCTTTTGAAGGCCAGCGGATTGTCGGAACCGGGGCCCTCAAATGGTATTTGCTCGACTCCGGGAAAATAGGTGGTGTCGCCCGTAATGACGGTTCGGCTCATGCCTGCACTCTCTTGGTTAGGGTGGGTTGATCTGAAGCGCTTCGCGACGCGGCATTCCGCGCTGTTGGTCGTCATCAGCCTCTCGTAGTGCGCCGATAACGGTGCACATGGCGACCGGACCGCTTCCAGGGCATAATGAAAACGTTTACATTTTGCCGTGATTTCTCCGCCTTTTCAATCAATTTGCTGCGAATGAAGACGACGGAGCACGGTTGCGGGCCGGCTGGCACGGATTGCGGCCGAACGGCACAAGACAACAAAGTCCTCCCGGGCGGATGTGTCGGCGCATTTCCCAGCTTCCGGGACGCTTGTTGTTTGAACGCATGTAAACGTTTACGCTATCGGACGACAGGCAGGGTTCTTACTCGGCAACGCACCCTCGCCCGACCATCGGACCGAAGCAAGCTGCAGCATCACAAACGCAGCAGCAGGCTCAAGGATTCAGATAGCGATGACCAGTGTTTCTATCAAAGAGGTAGCCAAACTTGCCGGGGTATCCATCGCCACGGTTTCACGCTGCATCAATAACCCCGAAAAGGTTACCGAGAAGACCCGCATCAAAGTACAGGATGCCATCCTGACCACGGGCTACTCGCCGAACACCCTGGCGCAGAATTTTCGTCGCGGCCGCACGAATATCGTCATGGTGGTATTGCCGTCGATCGGCGTCCCCTTTTTCAGCGCGGTAATGCGCGGTATCCACGCGGCC
Source organism: uncultured Woeseiaceae bacterium (assembly GCA_964522355.1). Classification (GTDB taxonomy): domain Bacteria; phylum Pseudomonadota; class Gammaproteobacteria; order Steroidobacterales; family Woeseiaceae; genus JBFGFX01. Next base: position 7,342 of record CAZFVT010000081.1, read on the forward strand.
GCCCGGGCCAAAGGCTACTCCGTCCTGATCCAGGAGACTCCGCTGGACTCCATGACCGCCGACGAGATCGGTGCCATGCTGGTATCGAATCAGACCGACGGCATCATCCTGCTCGCCAGCATCTCTCCTTTCGGCACCGAAGTACTGTCGGCAAAAAGCAAACAGCGCCTGCCCATTGTCATTGGTTGCGAGACGATTTCTCCGGAACTCGCCGACTTTCCCAGTGTGCACATCGACAACATCGCCGCGGCGAGGGACGCTACAAACTATCTCCTCGCCCAGGGGCACCAGCGAATCGGCATGATTTGCGGCACCGAGTCTTCACTCCTGACCAAGGATCGGGAACTCGGCTACCGCAACGCGATGAAGCAGGCAAACCTGCCGGTCGAAGACGGCTGGGTGGTCGAGGGCAACCTCACCATCTCCGGGGCGCGGCAGGCTACCCGCAACCTGATGAACCATGCCCATCGGCCGACGGCGATTTTCTGCGCCAACGACGAAATGGCCATCGGCAGCCTGCACGAGGTGAAGTCGGCCGGCCTGCGGGTCCCGGAGGACATCTCGATTATTGGCTTCGATGATATTCGTTACGCAGAGGTAACGGACCCGCCGCTAACTACGATCGGGCAGCCCGCCGAAGAAATCGGCGAACGCGTTATGTACCGCCTTTGCCGACGCATCGAAGGCGGCGAGATCAACGGTACCGAACCCGAAATCGTGCCTCACCGGCTGGTGATTCGACAATCAGTTTCCCGGCCGGGCGGCTAAGCGCGCTTTTCGCGCTGCGCCTGCCTTCGCGAAGCCGTCAGGGTGCTCGACGGTAACGAAGGAAATCGAAATCGGCATGCTGCCCTTCCCCCGTGAGGTCGTGGCAGGCGACGCCAACGAAAGCCCCTGTGAACTGAACCTGGCCGTCGGCGCCGGCTTCGTCCGACAGCAGGCTGTGGTCGAGGACGGGCCCCAGCGGCGTCCAGACTTCGCCATCGGCAGACCACGAGAAAACCAGCTCAGCGTGATCGACGCTGGCCCGCAACCAGATCGGCTCACCGGCCTCTGCGGATATGGGCTGCACGTCGGTGGCGTAGGTTACGGCGAGCGACGCATCGGCGAGGCAGCTCATGATGCCTATGTGCTTGCCTACCCGCTCGTTTGACGAGAGGTATAGGTAGTGAAACTTCGTTGAGTTGTAGTAGCACATCAGGCCAGCCAGCTGCTGGAAGCACCGGGGCTCAAATTCCACGCAGGTCGTCGCTTCGTAGACGAAATCGGTCTGCCGCCGGGCGACGAGCGCCTGCTCATACAGACTCCCCGGCGACTCCCGACCGGTCAGCCGCAGATGCCCCGGCCTTGCGGTCAAGCTCATAAAGGTCTCGGGATACGGGGTTCTCAGCCACTGCCACATCGGGTCGAGGGATGCCGAATCGAAGTCATCGTGTTCAGTGGTGGCGGGTTCGTTGCGCGGCGCGCCGGACGGGATGCTGAAATCGAGTGCCGGCTTCGTGCCCCCGTGTGCCAGCCTGAACCAGCCATCACTCGTCAACGTCAGCCGTTGAATCGCCGTTTCGCGACCCAGCGGACAGCGTCTGCTTTCGGGCAACGGTCGCCCGCAAAGGTGGACGAGCAGCAGTTCACCGTCGGACGTCTCTACGATGTCCGCGTGACCGTTCCGCTGCAGTGGCCAGTCCGGTTCTTCCCTGGTTGTCAGCAGCGGGCCGGCAGGATCTGCCTCGTAGTCACCATCAACCGTCCGGCTGCGGGCTATGGTCACCGCGTGGCCCTCGCCGGTTCCACCCTCGGCAGTGATCAGGTAGTACCAGTCGCCAAAACGATAGAGGTGCGGTGCTTCGGTGTAGTCAAGCTCCGTGCCTGGAAAGATCCGTTTCGGCGTATCAATCAGCCGCTCTCCTGACGGATCGAACTCCTGGAGATCAATGCCGCGAAAAAAGGTTTGTCCCCCACGATGATCCCAGACCATGTTCGTGTACCACTTTCGTCCGTCGTCGTCGTGAAACAGAGACGGATCGAAGCCGCTGGAATTGAGGTGGACGGGTCCGGACCAATCACTGTCGATACGCTCGCAGGTTGTCAGGTAGTTATGCGTATCCTTGAAATTGCCGTCGAATCGTTTGACGTCGGTGTAGCACAACCAGAAGCGATCGTCTGCAAAGCTCAGGCACGGCGCCCAGACGCCACAGGAATCCGGTTCACCACGCATGTCGAGTAGCTCCGCCCGATCAAGCGGCGTTGCGACCAGTCGCCAGTTGGCGAGATCCCGCGAATGATAGATGCGCACCCCGGGGTACCACTCGAAGGTAGAGACGGCGATGTAGTAGTCCTCGCCGACGCGGCAAATCGAGGGGTCGGGATTAAAGCCTTCGAGAATCGGATTCCTGATGGAAACGGCGGGCATAACCGGGTACCTGTGTTGCATTCAATGTCGCTTGCGAGTGCCTGTTGCAGCGCCGACTATCGGCAGGCACTCGCATCTTGCCGTTGGAATTGTAAACGTTTACAGTGAAGAACGCACGGCCGAATATCGCAGGATGAAAACCCTATGAATCAGAGTGTTAGCATATGAAGACGGTCTCTGGATCGGTGACCGGACTGTTTGGACCCATGGCGCTCGGGCTGGCCGCCCTGCTGCTCGCAGGCTGCGCCGCTGGGCCCGCGGATCGGGCGGCTGCAGGTCGCTCTGACGCCGACGACAGACTGTTAATCATCGGCCAGGACCTCGATGCCATTCGCGGTTACATGGACAGCAACTGCTGCCTCCTGCCGGACGGCCTTACGGCCTACCTGTCGTTCTACGAACTGCTGACACCGGGGTTCCTCGGTGGGCTCGGCATTGATCGTGACGGCCGCCCCGTCGACCTGGAGTTTTCATGGGGGGCCGGGCCGGTAAGCGCCTACAAAACGGCCAGCGAGTTCGGTGTCAGAAACATCGCTATCGGCCTTTCAATAACCGAGAACGATCACCCCGGCGAGCTTCGTTACATCGGCCTCGGTATCCACGATGACAAAATTCGCCAGCTGGCGCGGTTCGCAAAGATGGTTGAGGGCCGGATATTCCTGCGCATCGGCTACGAATTCGATGGCGCCTGGAACCAGGGCTATGAAAACCATGAAGCGTTTATTGCTGCCTATCGTCGCATTGTCGACGTCCTGCGCGCAGAGGGGGCCGACAACGTTGAGTACGTTCTCCAGGCCAGCACCGCCGGCGTGGACGAGATAATCGACCGGCGCGCTGAAGACATCTCGCTGTGGTATCCGGGGGACGATTACGTTGACTGGCTGGGACTGTCCTGGTTCATGAACCCGAACGAATCCAGCATTGTCGATACCGGCGAGTTTTCGCCAATGACGCCCGGCGAACTGTCGGACGAGCTTCTCGCTCTTGCGCGCGAACACGGCAAACCGGTGATGATCGCCGAAGCCTCGCCACAGGCCTTCAATCTCAGTCAAGGCTTTACCGCCAACCACAGTCCGCTGTGGGACGGCGAACCGATGAGCGATCGGCAAGACGTCAGCAACGAGGAAATCTGGGACTACTGGTTCGCGCCCCTGTTCACTTACATGAACGAAAATCCGGATGTGATCCGGGCTTTGGCCTATATTAACGTCAACTGGGACTCGCAGCCGATGTGGGGCCCGCCGCAGTGGGCCGGGGCCGCTCTGGCTAGTGCGCTTCGACGAAGACGTCGTCGGAGACGTTGCCGGCGGCATCCTCGGCGACGAACTGCAGGCT
>CAZFVT010000082.1:0-10967 GCA_964522355.1 uncultured Woeseiaceae bacterium
ATTTTGAATACGACACCGCGCGCTTCCGTGACGTTGGTGGCCTGGCAAGCATGAAGCGCTGGCTTGCGCAGCGTAAAGATGCCTTCCTCGCCAAACCCGAAGCGGCACATCTCGACGCGCCCCGCGGCATCCTGCTGACGGGCGTGCAGGGCTGTGGCAAGAGCCTGGCCGCCAAGGCGATCGCCGGCGTTTTCGGGCTGCCGCTCCTGAGGCTCGATTTCGGCGCCCTCTACAACAAGTATCACGGCGAGACCGAACGCAATCTCCGTGAGTCCCTGGAAACGGCGGACGTCATGTCGCCCTGTGTCCTGTGGATTGATGAAATCGAGAAAGCGCTTGCCGGCCAGGGCGGCGAGTCCGGAACCTCGCAGCGAGTCCTCGCGACCTTCCTGACCTGGCTTGCCGAGAAGGACGACCGGGTCTTCGTCGTGGCCACGGCCAACGACATCACGGGGTTGCCGCCCGAGCTGGTTCGCAAGGGTCGATTCGATGAGATCTTTTTCGTCGACCTGCCGGATGCGGAGACGCGACAGGTCATCTTCGAAATCCACCTGCGAAACCGAAAGCTCGAGCCGTCAGACTTCGAACTCGACAAACTGGTTGCCGCCACTGACGGTTTTTCCGGCGCGGAGATCGAACAGTCGGTCGTGTCCTCGCTGTATGCCGCACATGCACGAAGAGAACAGACCGGCACCGTACACATCCTGAGAGAGATTTCGCGTACCCGACCGTTGTCCGTCGTCATGCGCGAACGTATCGAGTCCCTGCGCGCCTGGGCAGCTGATCGAACGGTGCCGGCACATTAAGTTAAAGCGTCGGTTTTGCGGCCGCTTCGCACCTTCAATCCCCCGTCACCGCGTTGTTTCGCAACGGTTTTGCCATGCTAGTATCCGGGCACGGACAGGCAGTTAGGCAACTCGGGCACATGGCTTCAATCAAGTCGGAATCTGACACCAGTGAACTGGAGATTCTCTCCGTCGATCTCATCGCTTCCGAGGAGGAGCTTGAGATGGACGCTGATACGTTCTCGCTGGAGGACGGAGAGCCCGCCAACCGCAGTGCCGAGCTGCTTCGTTCCGACCTTCGCTCCAAGGACGAACGCATCTCCTCGCTCCAGTACGACATTGAGCAACTCAGATCTCGCTGGAACGGCCTGGAAAAGGAAATCGAAGCCCGCGAAGAGCTGACGGGGATTCTTCAGGGGGACCTGAAGGCGGCCCACAAGCAGCTCCAGGAACGCGACCGCCATATTCGGCGCCTGGAGAAAGAACTCGAAACAGCCGACGTAACACAGACCGTTGTTCTCGACGAGCAGGATGACATCGATGCAGACCTCGATGCCGTCGATGATCGCATCGAGAATCTGACCCGACAGGCCGGCGAGGATGCAGAACGTATTCGCCAGCTTGAGCAGGATCTCGAGCACGCCCGTGCCGCGGAGTCGACGAAGAGTACTCGCTGGGTATTGTTCGGTGACCTGCCGAAGAAGTATTCGGAGCGCGGCAAGGAGATAACCGCCCTTAAGCGAAGCGAAGAAACGCTGCAACGTGAACTGCGCGACGCTGACACCGACCGCGGTCGGGTCAAGGCCATGCTCAAGGTCGCACAGGAAGAAAACGCGGAGCTCAAGGCAAAGCTGAAAAAGACCCGGAGCGAATTAAAAGACTACACCGGTCGGGAGCGACCGGCACAGACCGACAAAATTGCACGCCAGGAAGGACAGATCGTTGACCTGAATGGGCGCCTGGCGCAGCTCGAGGGCCGACTTGAACAGTCTGAAGGCTATGGCGATGAACTCCGGCAGAAACTGGCGGAAGCACAGAATGGCGACGAGGACCTGAGCGCGATAAGGGCCGAACTCGAGGAAACGCTGGCGGAGTCCAGGAAGGCAAATGCCGAACTCGAGACCGAAATTGACAGCGCAAGGCGTCAGGTAGAGCAACTGGAGCAGGAGCTCGAACAGGCCGGACAGCGGCAGGAAGAGGCCCTCGAATCGCTGCGCGTTGAGCTTAAGGAAGCGCAGGACACGATCGCCAGCAAAGAGTCGATAAACGAAGAACTGGCGGCTGATCTCATCGAGAAGACGGCCGCTCGCGACGCCCTGCGGCGGGATCTGGAAAGAAGCGAGCAGGCGCTCGAAGAACGCATAGCAACATTGTCCAGGAGTCTCGAACAGGCAGACGGCAAACTCTCCGAAGCCGAGGAAAAACTCGAGAACAAGGACAAGTCCATCGCGACTCTGCTGAGCGAACTCGCGAGCAAGAGCGAATCTATCGATTCGATCGACGAGATCGAAGAAGCTATCCAGGACCTCAACGGGCGAATCTCTGACCGTATCGACGATCGCACGATAACCGAGATTGATCGGCCGAACCGCCTGCTCATTGGCCACTTCGAAGGTCAGGATCTTCGATTGCAGATCGACAAGGACCGTCTGACCGTCGGCCGAACCTTCGGCAACGACATTCAGCTACAGGCGCAGTACATCAGCCGGCATCACGCGATCATCCTGATCGAAGACGGCAAAGCCAGGATCGTCGACTGGGGCAGCAAGAACGGCATATACATCAACCATGAGCGGGTCTCTGAAGGCACGCTTGCCGACGGCGACACCGTAATGATTGGCAATGCCGAGTTTGTCTTCAGGGAGGAGCCGGCCAACACCAACGCCGGCTAGGCAGTTCGCCGTGCGTCAAATGTGAGTTTACTCACGGTAACCTGGGTGCAATCCGGGTAAGGTTTTCAACCTTCCAGCCAACAACGATTTCTGCACGATGTTGAGCAACGCAGCACCAGGATCCGCTCCCGAGCAAGAACACGCCTCGACCGTCGTCAAGGACTCCCTGATCACACGTAAGATCTGGCTGCCTCGCCTGCTTTACGACTGCCTCCCCTATCTCTATCTGACGGCCGGGTTCAGTGCCTTCTTCGCGACGCTGTATATCCATCAGTGGTTCTGGGTTCTGCCCCACTACCTGCTGTTCTCCGCCGGCTGCATTCACTTCGGCATTCACGTCTTCCGCAAGCGGCACCCGGCGACGCGCGATAGTGCTGACAAGCAGTAAGCGAGATAGACCATCTCTGGTGCCTGCGATCCGGGCGCCTGACCAGGCCGTTGGTCAAGCGGACAGCACGCTTCGCACCACTGCTGCTTGACGGCAAAGCCTGCATCAATAACGATTGAACTGACCTGGTTTTCGAGTGGCCCAAGACGTGTCGCAAAACTCCGATCGCCCTTTTGCAGCAACCCGCAACGAGTTGGTTTTGCTTGCCGCCTGCCTCGGCCTCGGCGCGTTTATCCTGCCCTTCGCCGTGTACTTCGTCGGCGTACTGATATTCGGCGAGTTCGGAGGCGGCGGTCTGATGGACTTCTACGGCTCCGTCCAGTTCAACATCTGGACGCTGAATCCGGTCGTCTGGTTCCTGGTGCTATCACCCTATCTCGTCGTGCAAACCATCCGCTTGACCTATCGCTGCTATACCGCTCTACGCAACTAAACATCATCTGCAGGCCCCGGAACCCCAGAGGTCTCGCACGATAGTGTGACCGGGTTAACGTTTCTCATCATCAGGCGCGCTTCGCGTAGCCGCTGGACCGCATCTGTGTCAATTTATACGCTCAGCCAGCGGGTGAACGAACACCCGCTTCGGGAGGGAACGGGCTGGCCACAGAGAAGGTCCATGAAGCGTTTTTTGACACAAATCGGCAAGCTGTTCACGGCGGAGTCGGATGACTTGCCGAAAGCTCCCGAGCCTGACGCCGCCAGCCGCCTGGAGGCAACCCTGGCAGCTCGTCGGCGATCGGCGCTGATCGCCCAGCAAAAGGCTGCCGAGAGCGAGCCAGCCGAAGACAGCATCCCGTTTGTCGGCAATTCGGAGCCCGAAGAAGGCAGTTTTGGTACCCGGGTTGAGGATATGGGACCCGGCAAGACCGTCCTCAGAACCAGCTATCTCATCGACCCGGCTGGCAGGGACGAATCGCTCTCGTTGGCCGAGGGAACGGGAGCCGGGGGCGCAAAGGATCCCGACGCCGATTTCGATCCCTACAACTCCGGTCAGTTCGACCGATCGCGTAACTGGTCGAAGCATCCACGCCGTTAATCCGGCGAGATAAGTCGTCCGATTCGTCCCGGATTTCGGGACCAATTCAGTCTGCGTTGACCCCTATTGGCAGCAAGGTAAGATTGCTTCCCTCGCTGGCCGGGTTGCTCCATCCCATGTCTCTCAAGATTGTCCTCGAACTCGACGAGTCAGACCTGAAGCATTTCAGCCTGATTATGCGGCAGGCCTGCACGGCAGCCGCAGACGCGAAACCGGAAGACATCGTCGCCGCGGCCGAATCCCTGCTTGAGAGCGTCCACGACCGACACATACCGCAATTCGTTGCCTCACGCCTGGACAGCCTGCGGGACCTCATCGACATGATCCAGGATCAGGAATGGCGACTGCCCGAGGAGAATCGCCTGCGCGTGCTACACGCCTTGGCGTATTTCACGGAACCTGAGGACCTGATACCCGACGGCATCCCCGGCATTGGCTACCTGGACGACGCGATCATGATTGAACTCGCCGTGCGCGAACTGGGCCCTGAAATCGAAGCCTACCGCGACTTCTGCGAGTTTCGTGAGCAGGAGTCGACGCGTCGGGGAGTCAAGGCGAGGACGACAGACATCACCCGTGAAGACTGGCTCGCCAGTCGCCGGGAGCAGCTGCAAAAACGCCTGCGCGGCAGACGCCGCAAGAGCAGTGACGGCAGCGGTGCCAAAGACGGCCGATTCAAGCTGTTTTCGCCGCGCTGACGACCGCGCCCGACCGATCGAGACCGCTGCCGGCAGTTGAGCCATGCGTGACGGCTAAAGCCAGAAATAGAGGCCAACCAATGCCAGCCCAAGCCACATAAACGCCTGGGCCCACCAGCGCCAGCGGTGCTGAATCAACAAACTGTAGAAACTCATCGCAGAGATTGCGGTCATACAGGTGAACAGGCCCAGGCTGGTCGCCAGGGCCCCGAATTCGTGCTCCACGCGGGGATAGTCCTCGCCGAGCACGAAAAACATCAGCATGACGGCCGCAAGGCTCAGCGCTATAGACAGGCAGGATCCGAGGATGATCCCGGTGATAACGGTAAGGGGTTTCATTGCTTTCCTGGCTGCGTGGCGGCAGTCTGCGTCTGCCCGAAGGACGCGGAATTATGCCAACTGTGCTCTTGATTGCACGCCTTATGCCGCATAGCCTTGGGCACATGGAAAAGAATGCGAGCCGACGCCCGACACGGAGACAAGAGATTGAGTCACGGTGAACTGAACTTCCGCACGGCGCTAGCCGCGTTTTTTCTGGCCTTTGCCCTGCAGGGCGCCCAGGCCGCGGACACTCCGTCCACGGTTGTGGAGCCCAACCTGGGACCCGAGCCTCGTCATGAGAAGGTAGGCCAGCTGGTCCGTGACTTCATCGAACGATCGCACTACAGCCACGCCGCCGTTGACGACGACCTGTCCGCGGCTGTGCTCGAGAAGTACATCGAAGCGCTCGACGGCAATCGCATGTACCTGCTCGGGAGCGACGTAGAGACCTTCCGCAAGTACCAGTACCTGCTGGATGACATGGTCGACCACGAGCCGCTGGACCCGGTTTTCAACATGTTCGACGTGTACCGCACCCGCGCCCGGGCACGCATCGAATACGCGCTGAAGCAGCTGGAAACAGAACCCGATTTCTCCGTTGAAGAGGAATACACCTTCGATCGATCGGAGTCGCCCTGGGCGACGACCGTCGACGAGCTCGATGACATCTGGCGGCGCCGGGTCAAAAACGATGCGCTTAGCCTGATTCTGGCCGAGAAGACCTGGGAAGAGACCCAGGAGATTCTCGAAAAGCGTTACAACGGCTTTCTCAAGCGGCTCGACCAGATCAAGAATGATGACGTCTTTGAGACGTTCATGAACGCATTCGCCCACACCCTGGACCCGCACTCAAGCTACCTTTCGCCGCGGAATTCCGAGGAATACCGAATTCAGATGAGCCTGTCCTACTTCGGCATCGGCGCATCGCTGCAGATCGACGAAGAGTACGTGCAAGTCGTCAACATCATTCCCGGCGGTCCGGCCGCCATCGACGGTGAACTTCAGCCGAAGGATCGAATCACGGCGGTTGCTCAGGGCGAGGACGGCGAGCTGGTCGACGTCATCGGCTGGCGCCTGGACGACGTGGTGCAGCTCATTCGCGGTCCGGCCAATACGATCGTCCGGCTGCAGATCATGCCGGGCGGCGCGTTGCCGGGCGCCCAGGAAAAGCTCATCTCTCTCACGCGCAACCAGGTCAAGCTCGAGGAGCAGGCCGCCAAGAGTGAAGTGATCACCGTGCCGCGGGATGGACGAGACTGGAATATCGGCGTCATCGAGGTACCGAGCTTCTACCGCGACTATCGGGCCCTGAGCAACGGCGACAAGGACTATACGAGCACGACCAAAGACGTCAAACGACTGATAGAAGAGCTCGAGGAACAGGGCATCGACGGCCTTGTTATCGACCTCAGAAACAACGGCGGTGGCCACCTTACTGAAGCGACGGCGCTTTCCGGCCTGTTTATTGATAACGGGCCAGTCGTGCAGCTACGCAACGCCAACGGTCGCATCAGCCGCCTCGACGATCCTGATCCGGTGCCCAGAGTGGCTTACGATGGCCCGCTGGCAGTACTGGTCAATCGCTACAGCGCTTCGGCGTCGGAGATCTTTGCCGCAGCGATCCAGGACTACGCGCGAGGCGTCATCATCGGCCAGCAGACCTTCGGCAAGGGTACGGTTCAAAACCTGTACAGCCTCGATCAGTACGTCCGGCGACCGGACGACGATGGTCTTGGCCAGCTTACCCTGACAATTGGCAAGTATTACCGGGTAACCGGCGAAAGCACCCAGCACCGTGGCGTCAGCCCCGACATATCTCTGCCCTCGCCCATTGATGCGGAACTCGTCGGCGAAAGCGTGCGGGACAGCGCCCTGCCCTGGGATACGATTCGGACCGCGCGATTCCGGGCCGGGTCACCGCTCGATCAGACCATCGAAACGCTCGCTCTGAGCCACGACGAGCGCAGCAAGACCAATCCGGACTTCCAGTACCTGGTCGACGGGATCGAAGACATCGAGAAGAACCGGGAACGCAAGGTGGTATCGCTGAGTATCGATGCGCGGCGCTTGGAGCGCGAAGAAGGCCGCCAGCGCCGGCTGGACCGAGAGAACGAACGACGCGCGGCGCTGGGTCTCGAGGCCCTGGAGACCATTGAGGAACTCGAAGACATCGAACTGCCGGACATTCAGCTCAACGAGGCCGCGGATATCGTGACCGATCTCGCCGAACTCCGCCAGATTCCATCGGAGCCGGCGCGAAGCGCCCGTCTGGCCCAGTGATCGGGGCCCAGCGAGGCCCTTGCCGGGCCTCGCTCAGCTGTTATACTCGGGTATAACACTTGGTCGATGTTCCCGAGGTCAGCATGCGATTCTCTGCATTACCAAGCGCGACCGCGCACTCTGGAAGAGGCCTGGCTCGGGGTTTCCTGGGCCTGATCGGCTTACTGTGCATGCCCGCTGCAGCGCTGGCGGCGAGCGGCTTCGAGATCGACTGCAACGACCACGCCCCTGCAGCGGCGGCTGTTGACCATTCCATTAGCGAGCTCGATCTGACCGTTGTCGACCTGACCACGCCCGACAAAGTGGCGATGGACGAAGCTCCGCTGATCGTCGATGAGGAGGCCGGCAACGCGCCGGTGCTTGATCTTGGACCGCGCGTGGCAACCCTGGTGAAAGACGTGTTCGGGGTTTCCGAGCTGGACGCCGAGTTTGAGGCTGCCGTCGAATCGCCGGAAGTGCCTATGGCGCCGCTGGCAGAGAATGGCGACGAGGTAGCGGGCGACGAGGCTCTGGGTCAGGGCGACATCCAGTCAGACGACGGACTGCCCTACTCGCCACTGCGCATCCATCGAGAGATGTACCGGACCGACATTTAGTCGCCGCGAACGAGCAGGCGTGCCTGTATAGGCGCCGAAGCTATCGGCTCATTGCGCCAGCAACATTCCAGTAGTTTGAACCCAGCAGATCCAGGTCTGACGTTCTGACGTTGCCGTTCTGATCGAAGCGAAACAGGACGGCAACTGTCGCAGGTAAGGGCACGGCGTGTTCGTCGTTGTGGTACTGGGCACCCTCACTGACCAGCTTCGCGCGCTTTTTCAGGACTTCCGTTATGTCGCCCGTGGATTGCAGTCGCTGAGCGCCGAGACGCAGTCTCTCGAGGATTTCCGCGCAATCCTGGCCGCTGCCATACTGCACGCCCCCGGCACTCTTGTCCGATGCTTCCTTGATGAGCGATACCAGTTCATCGTCACAGAACTGAGCGAAGAGCTCCTGGCCGTAGGCGATGATCATGTGATTGATCGTCCGCTTTTCCATCAGCGTGAGACCGACATTCTCGGGCGGTTCGCGCTTCTGGATTTCCTCGATACCTGCCTGCCGTTCCTGAATCTTGATCTGCAGCTCGGCGATGGCCTCATTCGCAGCTGATACCTGCTTGTTCATGGACCGTCGTTTGAAAAAACGAACAATGCCGTTCATCAGCATGAAGCGCTGCAGCAGCTCCTTGACGCGATGTTCGATCTGCCGAATCGATTCCTGGAGCTCTGCGATCTCCTGCTCAACCGCCTCCACGTCCGCGTCTATGGAAGCTCGCCACTGCGCCAGCGCCTTGCCGTGCTTCTTCTGTTCGCGCTGCTGTTTGATCTGCTCGGCGAATCGCGCAAGCTTCGCAACACACTGTTCGTTAAGCCCGCGAAGCTGGTAATGCACCATAATGTTGTGCGACCACTCCGGATCCGTGAGCAGCTCTTCAAGATGCCGAATCTTCTGCTCGAGCCTCGCATAGTCGCCCTTCTGAATCTTCAGGCGATCCTTCAGCTGGAGTTTCTCATTGCGCAGGTTAGCGAATTCTTTCTTTAGCTCATTGCGGTTCCAATAGAGCTCCATCAGCTTCTCGTCGTCAGCCGACGACTTGACCGATGTTTGTCCGAAAATTGCGGTAATACTGCTCAAAACCAACCGTTCCTCGAGGAATACCGGCTGCAAGCGTAGCCGGAGTTATCGGGAATTATGGCAAGGAGCAAAGGCCAGTAAGTTGATCCAATCGACAGTTCGGCAAGCCGGATAGCTGCCCGAAGAAGCCGAATAAGGGAATAAATCAATGATTTGCGGCGACGCATCGAGGTGCGCCACCAGCAATCAGCCGACGAGTCGAACCCGACTCTCAGCGCTCGAGGACGAGGTGCCCTTTATCGCTCAGGAACTCCAGCCACTTGTTCAGCACGATGTTTCGATGCCAGCGTGCATCCAGCTCCCGGCGGTGCTCGCAGCAGATCCGTCGCAGGTCTTTGTGCCGGTAGGTCTTCTCGAAACGCATGGCTTCGGCGAGTTTGCCGTCCAGGTAGACACGGATTTTCATGTCCGGATCGGCGATTCGCCGGCCGTCCTCTTCGAAGAAGTAGGTCAGGGATAGCGTGACGGTGTGGCGTGCCCGGTCGAGAATCTCCGCGTGCAGAACGCAGTCTCCCGCCACCTGTGACTGGTAGTGGCCGTCCAGGCGTTCCAGTTCGGGAATCAGGCGAAAAAGGCGCAGGTAATTACTCTCATAAAGAGACATCAAGCCGATGAAGCTGTTCGGCTTGACGATGGCGCCTGGGACAATGTCGTGATCGAGCAACATGACTGCAATATAGCATAGCCATTTCAGCGGATACGCCTTGCAAAACGCGTCGCATTTTGCTGAATAGCCGCGTGACTCAGGGCCTGACGCGGCGCTCCACGCCCTTGGTTTCGAGGATACGGCTGGAGATCTCCTCGACCGAAAACTGGGTGGTATCGACGTAGGGGATGTCGTACTTCTTGAAAAGGCGTTCGGCCTCACGCAGTTCGTAGCGAACCTGTTGCATGGATGAATACCGGCCAAGTGATCGTCGCTCCTGCCGAATATTCCGAAGACGCTCGGGCGCGATCGTCAGACCGAAGAGCTTGTGTAGCTGCTTGAGCAGAAACGGTGGCAGCACCGCGCGTTCCAGCTCTTCCTCGGTCAGCGGAAAGTTTGCCGCGTAGACGCCATACTGCAGCGCCAGGTAGAGGCAGGTGGGCGTTTTCCCGGACCGCGACACGCCGATGAGAATGACATCCGCAGCCTCATAGTTTCGCGACACCCCGCCATCGTCGTTCGCGAGGGCAAAGTTGGTCGCTTCGATGCGCTTCATGTAGCTGTCGATGTTGCTCATGCCATGGGCACGGCCGGTAATGTGCGTGGATTTCTGCTGCAGCTCGTCCTCCAGCGGCGCCAGGAACTCATCGAAGATGTCGAGATACAGTCCTTCGGCCTGCCGCAGGATGTCCCGGAGTTCGTCCTGCACCAGCGTCGAGAAAACGATGGGTTTCTCAGACTCCTCTTCAGCCGCCTGATTTATGCGGGTAACCGCCTCCCTGGCCTTGTCTTCAGAGTCTATGAATGGCAGAGTCACGCAGCGAAAAGCCATGCCGTCAAACTGAGTGAGGAGACTGTGGCCAAGCGTTTCCGCTGTGACCCCGGTCTGATCGGAAAGAAAAAATACGGCACGTTCGCTCATCGATTTCCTTCAGGGACCTGCGACTCCATTCAGCGCAGCGTCGACTTCAAGCGGGTATGTCGGATTCTCCACGTCCGCAACAGCAATACAAGGAGCAAGTCTTGGACCCCTATGTGATAAAGCTGGATCAGCTCGGGATGAATGACGTCGAAACGGTCGGCGGCAAGAACGCCTCACTCGGGGAAATGATCAGCAACCTGGCCAACCTTGGAGTCACGGTGCCAGGCGGGTTCGCGACAACTGCCCACGCCTACCGCGAGTTTCTCAAGCACGACGGTCTTGACGAACGTATCAGGAAAACCCTTGCCGATCTCGATGTCGATGACAT
>CAZFVT010000083.1:0-10912 GCA_964522355.1 uncultured Woeseiaceae bacterium
GACCTGGTCGGGGTCCAGCGAGCCGGCCGGCGTGGAGGCGATGCCCAGCGCCACGGTCTTCGGATTCTCGAACCATAGTGCGATGGCATCTGCCAGCGCCTTTGAGCTGGGACCATCGGGTACGGTCAGGCCATGACCGGGGACCTCCGCCGGATCCAGCACGTCCATGTCGATGTGCACATAGATGTAGTCGACTCGGCTCGCGAGGGTTTCGATATGGCGTTTAAGGTTGTCGGAAAGCTGGCGGATGTCTTCGACCGAGAACTGCTGCACCTCGTACTTGTTGAAGCGTTCGCGCTCAAGCGGGTCGAGGTCGCGCACGCCGCCCCACATGATGTGCTCCATGGGCACGGGCTCCAGCAGTCCCGCCGTCGTGCGGATATTGCGCAGCGCGTGCCCCGCGGCGATGGCAACCGGCATGCCGCCAAGCATGCCCGACAGCGTCGTCTCTGGCGTATTGAAGTCGCCGTGGGCGTCGATGAAGACAAGGCCCACCGTAGACTCATTACCCGCAGCGTCGTACTTGAGGCCGGCGAGCATGCCGAGCAGGTCGTTGCAGTTGGCCTGCAGCCCGATCGTGATGGTGGAATCGTCGAAGCCTTCGCGGACCAGGCCGGCGAAGTTGGCGTTCGCCAGCGCCATGCGGTTCCATTCGCCGTACTGACGCTCCTGGGCTTCGTTGAGCCGTGATTCCTGCACCGGGCGAATCAGCTCGCCGCCCCAGGACTCAATCAGTCCTTCAATGCCGGAGGCGTGAATGTAGTCCGGATTGATGGACAGTTCGGGCACGTTTCTCGAACCGCCGTACGGGTTCTTGATGACGTCCACCTTTACGGTGTCGGCAGACAGGGCGGGGCCGGCGACGGCCAGCATGACGACAACGGCTAGAGTTCTCACGATCTACTCCCGGCTTGGAATTTTCGCCGATCCTAGCACGCGAAACCCGGGCGTCCGCGCGGAAACGGCGTCTGGCATTCCGGTTGTCGCGAGGTCCGGATCGCTGCGGTTCAGTCGCCGGCCTTGGCCGCCTTCTCGCGTGCAGCTTTAAAACGCGCGAGGCTTTCCGCCGGCCACTCTTCCTTGAAGCTGTAAAACTCGGGTACGGCACGCGCGCCATCGGGTATTCGAACCCAGGGCTGCTTGGAGGTCGTGAAGATATGGATGTCCGGCTCGACTTTGGCCGTGTCGTCCAGGGTTCCCGCGCGCAGAAAGCGAAGGGCATCGCCGGCACTCTTGTAGGTGCTCCAAAGGACCACGCCACAGGTCGAGCATTGCCAGACGGTCTGCCCGGCACCGCTCTCCGAGGGACGCACGATGGCCTGGGGATCGCCTTTCGTGATCTCGATGCGGCCTGACTCGATAAGAGCGTTCAACACAAACGCAGAGCCGGTTTCACGCTGGCACCATTTGCAGTGGCAACAATGCACGAACATCGGCCGGCCGTGCATGGCGTAGCGAACCTCGCCGCAGGCGCATCCGCCGTCCAGGACCTCCGCGTCGGAGCTCAACCGACGGCCGCCTTTTTCTGTTCGCCTTCTGGTTCAGGGCGAAAGCGGACCGGGCCAACCTTCTCCGGGTAGCGAGCGACAAACTCGGCGAAAAACTCACGCATGACCTTAAGATCCGCTTCGCGGTCGCCGCTAAGTTCGAGCAGTCGGCCGATACCGATCCGTCGCGTGCTGTAGTCGAAAAACGCCAGCACGATCGGCACGCCTGCCTGCTCGGCGATGCGGTAGAAGCCCGTCTTCCAGTACTCGGTGAATCGCCGCGTGCCTTCCGGCGACAGGCCGAAACACAGCCGTTCACTCTCGCGGAACATGTCGACCGCCTGCTGCACGGCGCCGCCGGCGCGATTGCGATCGAGCGGCACTCCGCCCAGAGCCCGGAGAATCGGCCCCAGCGGGAACCAGAACAGCGATTCCTTGGCGAAAAACTTGATGTCGAGTCTCGCGGCGACGCGATAGACCATGCCCCAGATGCCGTCCCAGTTAGAGGTGTGCGGCGCTGCGATGAGCACCGCTTTGGGCACGTCGGGATAGGTTCCGACCATCGTCCAGCCGCCGAGGCGAAGAATCAGGCGCGCGAGCGGTGCAAGCATGTGGGCAAAACCAGGGTTGTCGTGGGTGAAGGCATAGGTCTGTGCTTAGTCTGGGGTGCCGGTGGTCGGCGTCAGGGTAATCATGAACGCGCGGTTCTTTTCAATGGCGTCGCGAGTATAGAGCAGGGGGAAGGATTGTTCCTTGGCCCAGCCCTCCAAAAGGTTGTCGTAAAACGGCGAACGCGGGTCGCCGGACTGTCCCGGTGCGTTAGTCATTCTCGCCGCGTCCCAGTTCCCGACATCCAGCACCTGCCGATACGAGCCTCCGCTGTCGACCTCGAGGCGCGGATTGTAGTGGTTCGTCGCATTCGTGGTCATGCCGCTGCCCCCACGCGGGTAGACCGGCATTGCCATGGCATCGGCGAGTTCACCGCTTGCCTTGCCAAGCAGCGGGTGTTGAAAGTTGGTCCGGTGAATATCGCCCCAGGACCAGTTCGCGGGTGAATCACCCTGCGAGTCATCGAGTTCGGCGCCCGCGGCAACTAGCGTCTCGGCGATCAATGACTCCACGTCACCGGATTCCATGAGGCGCATGACCACGCGCGTATCGATCGAGCGGAACAGCGAGGGATCTTCTGGCCATAAGTGCGCCTGCAGGGCCGGCTTCAGGTGCCGTTCGAGCCACACCATGTAAAGCGCCCCGGCCGCGGAATCCGGTGTGAGCTGCTTGTCCCAGTCGCGGAGCATGTCTGCTTCCCGGCCGGTAACCGACGACGGGATGCGATCGATGACTTCGGTTGCTCTCAACGCCTTGTAGTCGCGCTGCAGGGCCAGCGAATCGTCGGTGTTGTGCGGGTCGCTCGCAGACAGGAACTCCCAGACCCGTCGATAGCGGTAGGGCTCGGTCCACTCGAGCGCCATTGGGTAGGTCTCGATCGGGTAGTCGTCTGGCAGATTCATCGAGTTGGCGCTGCCGGTGAAGCCGCGCTCCGGGTTGTACTCGACCGGTAACACGTCCATGTCGAAAAAGCCGTCCCACTCGTAGCGGCCGGCGCCTGGCACCGGCATCAGCCCATCCCAGTTGCCGCGCCGCGGGAACAGCCCGGCCGGCTTGTAGCCGATGTTGCCGTCGACGTCGGCATAGACCTGGTTTTCCGAAGGCGCTCCCCAGCGATTGAGCGCGCCGAGAAACTCCCGCCAGTTCGTCGCGCGCATGTATTCGACGCTGCCGAAGTAGGGCGCCATGCCCGGCTCCAGCCAGCCGGCGCGGACGGCGAACGCATGGTCGTCGGTTTCGTGAATGACGGGACCGTGTCGCGTAAAGCGGAGTCGCACCTCGGCATCGGGAGCGCCGCGGACGGTGATTGTCTCCTCGATCTCTGTGAATGCCTCCCAGCTATCTCCGTAGCGGTAGGTATCGCCGCGCTTGTCGTAGACGTAAAGGTCTTCCTGGTCGATGGAGAAAATCGTGAGCCCGAACGCAATGCGCTCGTTGTGGCCGATGGAAATGCCCGGCAGCGCCGGCTCGCCCGCTCCGATCACGTTCATGCCAGGGGCATTGAGGTGCGAGATGTAGCGCAGCGAGGGCACCGAGTGGGCGCGATGCGGGTCATTGGCGAGAATTGGCCGGCCGGTTGCCGTCCGTTCCGGCGCAACCACCCAGTTGTTGCTGCCGTCAGCCCGCGCATCCCAGTCCTCGCGACCCTTTACGACGGCAACCGTCTCCTCTTCGAAGCTGACGCCGCGTCGCGCCAGGTTGTAAGTCTCGAGCACGTCTTCCGGGATGACGCAGGGGTCGAGTCCCTGCGGAACTTCGGTGGTCCATTGCGGCTCGAGCAGTTTCCAGTTCGCGCTTGCCTCGATCCCGGCGGCGCAGGCGATCTGCGCGCGCCGGACTTCGTTGCGCACGTTTCTCAGCAGTCCATGACTGCGGATACGAACCACGTCCGCTGCCGACCACTTGCCGGGCCGGTAGTCCATAAGCTCAAACTCGGGCGGCAGAAGATCGGGGTGATCTTCCAGCAGGTCGATGTAGGCATTGACGCCTGCGGTAAACGACTCGGCAATCTGCTTGGCGTCCGAGCCGTAGGCCAGCCACTCGCGGTACATGTCGTCGCGGTAGAGGAACAAGCGATTGGCGCGGTCCTGTTCGACGTAGTCCGGCCCGAAAGCGGCCGAGAGCTCACCGAGGCCGCGGCGGCGCCAGGTATCAATCTGCCAGAGCCGATCGCGCGCGGCATTAAAGCCCTGGACAAAGAACGCGTCGTAATGCGTGCCGGCAAATATGTGCGGGACGCCCCACTCATCGACAATGATTTCGGCCGGTTTCTCCAGGCCATCAACGTCATAGTGCGCGTCGTCAGCTGCCGCGGCGGCGGCGAGTGCCAGCCCCGCCAGCACGAACACGCTTCGAAGCGCCGGGTGCGACATCGTCTTCATTGTTCCCCCTCTCGCAGCGGTGAGTATCGCCGCGTCTTTCCTACATGTAGCCGAACGTCGCCAGCACCGCGCCGTAGACGGCCATGGCGTCCCACAGGTTTTGCAGCCGCAGGTTCTCGTTCTCCGCGTGCTGGTTGTTGTCGTGGTTGGCCAGCGGCAGTACGACGATGGGCGCGTCGAGCTCCGACTCGAACGCACCGAGCGGTAGCGTGCCGCCCATAGTGGGCGTGACGATCAGGTCCGGCGCTATGGTCTGCATCAAACCAATGAGCCGCTGCGACATTGGCGCGTCCAGCGGCGTTCGCAGGCCGGGGCTGACGTCGCGGCTGCTCCAGCCGAGCTTGATGACCTTCGGATGCGCGCGCAGCGTCTCATCGTCCGGATCGTCGTAAACGATGTGAAAGCCTTCGTTCTGGATGTGCGCCTCGATGAGCTCGCGCAGCCTGGCGGGCTGCTGGTTCGGCACCATGCGCAGATTGATGGAGGCATCGGCCGTTGACAGGATGACGTTGCGCCCCTTGTTGCCGACGCCGCCGGCGACCAGGCCGCGAACGTTAAACGCCGGCAGCATGATGAGCTCCTCGATGCGAACGCCGTTGCCTTCCGGCGTATTGACGGCCAGTTCGTTCTTGAGGCTTTCGGTGACGTCCGGCATCTCGGCGATCGCCGCGCGCTCGAGTTCGGTCAGGGTGGCGACGTTGTCATAGTAGCCGTCAATCAGAATGCGGCCGGACTCGTCGCGCATGCTCGTCAGCAGATAGGCCATCTGCATGACCGGGTTCGGTGCCCAGTTGCCGTAGTGGCCGGAGTGCAGAGGACGGTTGGCGCCGTAGGTGGTCATGTCGAGCGTTGTCGAGCCGCGCACGCCAAAGACGAGCTGGGCGCGCCGGGACTGATGCATCGGGCCGTCGCAGAACAGCAGCAGATCGGCGTCGAACAGTTCGCGGTTCTCGCGTAGCACGCGAGCCGCGGTCGGCGAGCCACGTTCCTCTTCGCCGTCGAACAGGAGCTTCAGGTTGACCGAGAGCTCGATGCCTGCAGCCCGAAGCGCATCCAAGGTATGCAGCATGGCGATGACCGGCATCTTGTCATCGCCCGCGGAGCGCGCGTAAATCCGCCACTCAGGATCGAACTCGCCCTCCACCGCTGCCGGGTCGACGGGCTGACCGCCAGCTGCCAGCGGCGCGTCGAGCAGGGTCGGTTGGAAGGGTGGATAGGTCCAGTTCTCTTCCTGCACCGGCTGGCCGTCGAAGTGGGCGTAGATCAGCACAGTTTCGGTGGCGCGCGGGTTTGGTAGCTCAGCGTAGACGTAAGGCGCGCCGCCCGACTGCAGTGTTTGCGTCGTGAAGCCACGAGACTTGAGCAGCTCAGTGATGCGCGCCGCATTCACCGTCATGTCGTCTATGTCGAGGGCGACGTTCGGCATGGACAGGAGGTCGACGAAGTCGCGGATGATCTCGCTTTCGTGCGCTCGCCGATACTCGTTGACGGCCTCGACGACGCGCCGCGGAGATGGCTCGAACTGGGCAGCCGCCGGCATCGCGACAAGCGCGGTCGCCAGCAGCAAGAGGCGGCCCGCGGATGCGCCGATCAGCGCAGGCATGGCCCGGCTCACTGGCCGGCCGGCGGCAGGAGCTGCGGGTAATCGATACCCAGCTGCTCGAGATAGGTGTCGTAAAGATCGGGGTTGTAATAGAGCGGCTCGAGCAGCGGCTTGAACTCGTTCATGATCTCGCGGTTTTTCTCGATGGCCGGCGGATCGTCAGCGCCAATGAACGGAACGTATTCCTCGTTGGCGGTCTGCACATCGTTGAAGTAGGTCCAGGCATCAACCAGCAGGTCGTCGTCGCTCAGCATGTCGAGCATCGTGGCGGCGACCACCTTGGCGCCAGCCGTTGCGCCCTTGTGGGCGATCGGTGTGGCCATGGCCATAGCGCTGGACCAGTGGTGGAACTGCAGGCCGTCAACGTTTGACGGAAAGCGCAAGGTGACGGTCGGCACGTTCCACATCTGCGTCGTCGCCGGGTGGTGCTCGGAAGACGTCGCCTATGTCGTCGGAACCGCCGGACTTGGGTTCATCGAGCGGCGCGCCCAGTTCGGAGACTTCCGTTGCCAGCCCGTCGATGTCGTCGGCCTCCATGAGCGTCTGCAGGGCCATGGCGAAGGCGTGATCGTCTTCGGTCCAGTCCGGCATGCCGACGGCTTCGATGTTGAGCTGCATGGCCTCGGCAATGGGCTTGTCGAAATGCCGCGGGTAGGCGGTGCCGATAATGCGGCGGGTGACCGTCGTGTCGGTCATGATGGCAGCGCCCTCGGCGATTCGCTGCAGGGTGTCGAGGTTCTCGCGGATGTTCTCGGCGGTGATCTCACGGATGAAATACCAGACGCTGGCCTTGGAGGGAACCACGTTTGGCTGGTCACCGCCGTCGGTAACGACGTAATGCGAGCGCTGCAGGGGATGCAGGTGCTCGCGTCGGAAGTTCCAGCCGATGTTCATGAGCTCGACGGCATCCAGTGAGCTGCGGCCGCGCCAGGGATCGCCGGCGCCGTGCGCGGCAACGCCGTCAAATGTGTATTCGACGGAGACCAGGCCGGTGCCGGTCGGCCGGCCCCAGTCGACCTTCATTTCGTTGTCGACGTGCGTAAAGATGACCGCGTCCACGTCTTTAAACATGCCGTCACGGGCAAACCAGGCTTTCGCGGCGACCAGTTCTTCGGCAATGCCAGGCCAGATGACGATGGTGCCCTGCATGCCCTCACGTTCCATGATGTCTTTCACCGCCAGCGCGGCCGTGACGTTCACCGCTTGGCCGGAGTTGTGGCCCTCACCATGACCGGGTGCGCCTTCAACCATCGGCTGGCGGTAGGCCACGCCCGGCATCTGCGATGACTTCGGGATGCCGTCGACGTCCGAACCCAGCGCGATAATCGGTTTGCCGTAACCCCAGGTTGCCCACCAGGCACTCGGCATGCCCGAAGTACCCTGTTCGACGGTGAAGCCGTTGTCGCGCAGGATCTTCGTCATGTAACGCTGAGTCTCGAATTCCTGGAAGCCGAGTTCGGAGAACGAGAACAGGCTATCTACGATCTCCTGGGTGAGCTTCTTGTTCTTGTCGACGTGCGCGGCGGCTTCGGCTTTAAGCCCCGTCAGTTCGGTTGCCGAAGCTCTCGCCAGTCGCTGTCGTGCGACGTCCAGCTGATCGGCGGTTACGGTCGCCTGTTGATTGTCTGATTCGCCGCCGCAGGCAGCAATAACGAGGGAAGTGAAGAGGACAACTGCGATACGGAACATGACTTTCTCCGGACTGACGTTCTTGCGGTAGGCGAGACCTCGGAATCATACCTCAGCCGCCGTAACGTGAAGTCGAATTGCGAGCATGCGAGTATGATGCGTATCGTCAGCCTCAACGGTGCTGTCGGGATGGGAGGGGGAGCTCATGCTCAGACTGTTGGCCTGCGCCAGCGCGTTGGCCGTGACCGGATTCGGTGCCGTATCGGCCTACGCGGAAGGTGAAGTCACCTTCGGTGCACACTGCGCGCGTTGTCACGCGCCTGTCGACATCACTCGCCGCCTTAACGGTGAATGGGCGGAGCTCACCGCCGAGCAGCTGTTCATGCGCACGCGTGAGACCATGCCGGGAGAAACGCCGGGCAGTCTCAGCGACGACGAGTACCTCGCTGTCGTTGCCTATATGCTTGACCTGGCGGCCGTGCCAAGACCGGACGGAACGCTCGCCATGGAGCAGCTTGCCGACGTCTCGATTGAATCGAATAGCGACACGTCGCCGGTGTTGCCCGATGTCACCTGGGACCACTTCGGCGGCGGGCTGAATGCCAATCGCTACGCACCTATCGATGACATCAACGCCGGTAATGTCGATCAGCTTGAGATCGCCTGGCGCTGGCGCGCCGCGAATTACGGACCCGTGCCCGAGATTCGCAACGTTTCGATGCCCATCATGCGTAACGGCAAACTGTTTCTCGGTGCCGGCGCAACCCGAAACGTCGTCGCCCTGGATGCCGAGACCGGTCAGACCCTGTGGATGTGGCGACCCGATGAAGGCGAACGCTACGCGCAGGCGGCAAGAAAAGATTCTGGCAAGGGCGTTTCCTATTACGAAGGTACCGACGGGCGCCGACGGGTCATCACCGTTACGCCGGGCTACTACCTCGTCAGCTTGAACGCCGATACCGGTCAGCCCGATCCCGAGTTTGGCGCCGGTGGCTGGGTGGATCTGACCGCAGGCCTGAGGCGCGCACCCGACCGCGAACTCGATATCGGCCTGACGGCGCCGCCGCTCGTCGTCGGCGAAACCATCATCGTGGGCTCTGCACACCGCGTGAGTTTCCGTCCGCCGTCGATGAAGAATGTGAAAGGCGACGTGCGCGCCTTCGATGCGAGAACCGGCGAGCTCAAGTGGACGTTTCGAACGATCCCGGAGCCTGGTGAAGAAGGTTATGACACCTGGCTGAATGACTCGGCAAGCTACACCGGCAACGCCGGCGTCTGGGCACCAATGGCGGCCGACGCGGAGCTCGGGCTGGTCTATCTGCCCGTCGAGTCGGCCACCGGGGATCAGTACGGCGGTGACCGTCACGGCGCCAATCTCTATTCCAGCTCCATCGTGGCGGTCGACATCGAGACCGGCGAACGCCGCTGGCATTTCCAGCACACCCATCACGACATCTGGGATCTCGATTCGCCGTCGCCGCCCATCGTTGCCGACCTGCCGAACGGGCGTAAGGTGGTCGTGTTGCTCACCAAGCAGGGCATGGCGTTTGTTTTCGATCGTGAGTCCGGCGAACCGGTCTGGCCCATCGAGGAGCGGCCGGTACCAGGTTCTGACGTGCCGGGCGAGTGGACTTCGCCAACCCAGCCGTTTGCGACCCGACCTGCGCCATACGATCAGCTTGGCATTACCCCGGATGACCTGATCGACTACACACCGGAGATTCGCGCGGCCGTCAAAGACATGATGAAGGACATCCGCCTGGGCACGGCTTTCCAGCCACCGTCGTTGCGCGATGCAGCGGACGGTACCCGCGGCACCCTGTCACTGCCGAGCTCGGTAGGTGGCGCGAACTGGGAGGGCGGCGCCTACGACCCGACGACCGGGCTCCTGTTTGTGCCGTCGATGACCTGGGCGGTGCTCATGCAGCTCGTCCATGACCCGGAAGCTTCGGACATTCGCTACATTTCTTCTCGCGAGCGGCCGCCCGAAGTCATGGGCCTGCCGCTTATCAAGCCGCCGTGGGGGCGTATCACCGCTATTGATCTCGTTAGCGGTGAGCATCGCTGGATGATGGCCAATGGTGACACCCCGGAGTCGGTTGCCACCAACCCGGCCCTGGCAGGTGTCGAGCTGCCGCGCACCGGCAAGCCGAGCCGCGCCGGTCTGGTCGTCACTGATACGCTATTGTTCGCCGGTGAAGGCTTCGCCAACTTCGGTCTGCCGGGCGATCCGGTGTTTCGGGCGTACGACAAACAGACTGGCGAAATCGTGGCGGAGATCGAACTGCCCGCAACCCAGGCCAGTCCGCCGTCGAGCTACCGGGCCAACGGCCGGCAGTTTATCGTCATGACCGTTACCGACCGGCAATCTCCGGCGGAACTGGTTGCGCTGGCCCTGCCGCTCAGATCCGCAGAAAGCGACGACTGAGAGTAACGGGAGGCGACCAGATGCAATCGCGGATGTCGATGTGGCTTGAGATCATCTCCGCCGTCGCGGTCGTGATCTCATTGATCTTTGTCGGCCTCGAGATCCGCAACAGCACGGAGCAGAACGAGCAGACGACGCGCGCACTGAATGTCGCGGCCTACCAGGACCTGACGAATCGCATCGTTGATATGAACGCCATCGATATCGAGGATGGCGCGATGATCGAAGATCTCCTTGCGCTCGAGTCGCCGAGCCAGGATCAGCTCCAGCGGCTTCAGTCACGCCTATGGATCATTTTTCGTCATGGCGACATGGCCTATTTTCTTTACGAGAGCGGCTCGATCAGCAAAGAACGTATGCTGTCGGCCATGGCCCCGTTCCTGGATCGATTGAAGTACGACCGGGTAAGGGCGCAATGGCAGGAAGTGAAGTGGGCATTCGTCCCTTCCTTCGTTGCTTATGTCGATGACCACATCGAACGGAATCCATAAACATCTTGGGAGGGGTGATTATGAAAAGGTTCATCTTGCTTGTAACAGGGACGTCACTGCTGGCGGCAGCGCCGGTCATGGCGCAGGATTTTAGCGGCGTCGAGGTCAAGGTACACGAGGTGGCCGGCAACCTTCGCTATCTTGAAGGTGCCGGGGGCAACATCGGTCTGCTCACCGGCGATGATGGCGTAGTGCTGATCGACGGCCAGTACGCACCACTGACCGACAAGCTCGTTGCTGCGATCCGGACGGTTTCGGACGGCGACATACTCATGGTTATCAAC
>CAZFVT010000084.1:0-10902 GCA_964522355.1 uncultured Woeseiaceae bacterium
CCCAAAGAAAAACGCGTCGGAGGACGGGATGGCGAGCACGAAATGGCCGCACATGATGACGATGCCGCCATAGAACACGGACTTCTGCGCACCCAGTAACCGGTCGGCTACCCAGCCACCGGGGAGCGCAACCAGGTAAACCAGCGCCGTGTAGATGCCATAGACGGCGGTGGCCGTTGTATCGGTCAGCTCCATGCCCCCGTTCATAATCTGATCGGTCATGAAGAGGACCAGGAGCGCGCGCATACCGTAGTAGCTGAGGCGCTCCCACATCTCGGTGAAAAACAGGGTGACCAGCCCGCGCGGGTGGCCAAGCACGTCGTTAGAGCCGGAAGGGGCGCTGGGGCTTGAGGTTTCAGTCATTGGATTCCTGCTGGCATTCTCTTGCTGCCGTACCGGATAGACGCTGGGCTTTCGTCATCGCGGCCAATAAACACATTTGGGCAGGCGTCGCCCGTCCGGTTGCGGTCAGGCTTCTTCGGCGCCGACTTTCTCTTCTTCTTCCTCTGCCTTGGGCTTCGCGAATATTCTCGACATGATGATGCCCGCTTCAAACAGCAGGTATACCGGAATCGCCAGCAAGGTCTGGCTGATCATATCCGGCGGGGTAAGAAACATCCCGACGACGAAGGCGCCAAGAAAGACATACGGCCGGCCCTTGGCCAGCTTTTCAGGCGTCGTCAGTCCCGTCCAGGTCACCAGTACCACCGCGATCGGCACTTCAAAAGCAATGCCGAAGGCAAGAATGATGGTGAGGGCGAAATCGAGGAACTGCCTGATGTCCGGCTGGTAGTCGACGCCCGCCGGCGTCGTCGCCGTAAAGAACGAGAAGATCAGGGGAAAAACGATCGCGTAGGCGAATGCCAGTCCGGCGTAGAAAAGAACCACGCTGGTCACGAACAGCGGAATGGCGAATCGCTTCTCTTTGCGATAGAGGCCAGGGGCGATAAACGCCCAGATCTGGTAGAGCACGATCGGCATCGCGATAAAGAGCGACAGGTAGGCCGTCAGTATGAATGGCGTCAGCAGAGGTGACGCCGGACCTGTCGCAATGGGCGGCGCGTTGAGTTCGGCAACCATAGGCGCCGAGACAATCTCAAAGAGCTTGTTGGCAAACGGTACGAGGCAAACGAAAACCAGCAGCCACGAGCCGCAGATCTTGAGCAGACGCGAGCGAAGCTCAACAAGGTGCGAAAGCAGGGTGCCCTCGGCAAGCTGCTCGGCGTTTTCGTCGATGGTGTTCACCCGGCTTCTTTCTTGTCAGCCGCGGGTTCGGTTATCGCGCTGTCCTCGGCGTCGTCGTGGCTGGCAACCGCCACCGGTTCTGGCTCCGGCTCAGGGTCGTCGTCGACCCCGGTTCCCGGGTCTTCGGCCCCGTGCGCCGGTGAGTAGTCGTCAGGCAGCTCGGGTGCGGTTTCCTCGGCGACCGCTTCTTCCTCAGGCTCGTCCGCCGCAGGTGCTACGCCTGGCTGTGACTCTTCGGGATCGTGCACGTAGGAAGGCGTGGACACGCTGGGTTTTTTCGCTGCCGGGGTGCTGCCATCAAGCCCCAGCTGTTTCTTCATATTGAAGTCGTCGAGATCGACGTTGATCTCGTCCTCCAGCTGGCGCTTCATCATGCGGGTCATCCGCCTCGCCTGGCCAAGCCAGCTGCCGATCTGATTGGCGACCTGCGGCAAACGCTTGGGTCCAAGAACGACCAGCCCAATGATGAGCAGGAGCAGGAACTCCTGGAAAGACGCGCCAGACACTCGCCTTGCTCCCTAGGCCTGGGTTTCCTTCTGCGCCTCTTCCTCGACCGGCGTGTTCTCGAAATTGGCGTCTTCGGATTTGTCGGCGAGTTCGGGGGATGGGTCTTTCTCAGCATCTTCGACCGCCGAGCGGAAACCCTTGACCGCTCCGCCGAGGTCCGAACCCAGCGTCTTCAGTCGCTTGGTGCCAAAAATGGCAATCACGATGACCAGGATGATCAAGAGCTGCCAGATACTGATGTTGGATAACATGCTACGACTCCCGAGGCTTTCCGAGCCTCTTGCTGATTGGACCCCACCGTCCGGAAGGGGTTGCGATTATGTTCATGTTACCCCTGCAAGCGCAACAAAACCGTGACCTGCTCACAGGAGCTTTCGAATGCCGGAAAAGCCGTCGTTATGTCCTTGTTACGGGCCCGGTGTCCGGCTTGACGCCTAGGCTTCGAGCCAGAACGTCACCGGCCCGTCGTTCAGCAGGCGCACCTTCATATCGGCGCCGAACTCGCCGCTTTCCGTGGACGGAACAACAGCCCGGCAGGCCTCTAGCAATCGGTCGAAATACTCGCGGCCCTTGTCCGGCGGCGCCGCGCGGGTAAAGCTTGGCCTCATGCCCTTTTTCGTGTCCGCAGCCAGCGTAAACTGGGGCACCAGCAGGAGCTCCAGTTTTTCGTCCACGAGGCTCCGGTTCATTCGCCCGGCCTCATCAGAGAACACCCGGTAGCCCGTCAGCCGCTCGGCCATTCGCCGGACGTTCTCGGGCCCGTCGTCGGGCTGCACGGCAACCAGCACCAGCAATCCTGCGCCGATCTCACCGGTTATCCGTCCATCGACCGTAACGCTGGCTTCGGTCACACGCTGCAACAGACCTATCACGAGAGCGGCTCTCACCTGCAGAAAAATGGCCGGCTAGCATAACAATTGGCAGGGCGCGTTGGGATTACCCTGGAATTCGGCGGTGGAGGCCTATAAAACCCGCCAGAAAGCCTTCTTTGACGTCTATTTGCAACATAAAATTCGACCTAGGAACTAGATCTCCTCAAAAAAAAGAAAAAATCTCCACTATCTACAGAAAACAATTAAGTGGGTTTTTATATACATATTTCGACCCTTTTCATCGTTCGGTGGGATTTTTCCTGTGCCACATTGGCTCTAGGCAGGATGCGCCACCCACTCTAAACTGCGCGATCAGCTTGGACTCGGGGAAAAGGGGCGTAACGCGTGACGATCAAGCGCAGGGAGTTTGTAGGTGGCATGGCGATGGCTGCCGGTGTGGCGGCCTGTGCCGGTGGCGACAGCGAAGCGCCGTCCGGTGCTCGTTCAGAAGAGCGCTTCGAATGGAACATGGTGACGTCCTGGCCGCCCGGCCTGCCTGGCCTCGGGCGCGGCGTGGAACGTCTTGCCCAGCGCATTGAAACGGCCAGCGGTGGCCGGCTGAAAATCAAGGTGTTTGCGGGCGGCGAGCTCGTCCCGGCCCTCGAAGTCTTCGATGCCGTCATCAGCGGTACCGCCCAGCTGGGCCACGATGCATCCTATTATCATCGCGGCAAGGTGCCTGCGGTCCAGTACTTTACCGCCATGCCCTTTGGCCTGACCGCGCCGGAAATGGACGCGTGGCTGTATTACGGCGGTGGCCTGGACCTGTGGCAGGAACTCTATGAGCCGCTGGGCCTGATGGTATTCCCGGCTGGCAACACCTGCGGCCAGAGCCTTGGCTGGTTCAACAAAGAGCTCAACACGCCGGACGATATTCGCGGCCTGAAAGTCCGGATGCCGGGCCTCGGCGGCGAGGTCATGCAGCGTGCCGGCGCGACCCAGGTGACCCTGCCCGCCTCCGAAATTTTCACCTCGCTGCAAACCGGCGCCATCGATGCAGCCGAGTGGGTGGGGCCGTACAACGATATCGCTCTTGGTCTCCACAAAGCGGCTCGCTACTGCTACTTCCCCGGGTTCCAGGAGCCGGGCCCGTCGGAGCAATGCGTCATCAACCTCGATGCATGGAACAGCCTGCCTCCCGATCTGCAGGAAATCGTCCGCGTGAGCTGCCAGTCGATCAACCTCGACATGCAGGCCGAGTACAACTGGGGCAACGCCATGGCGCTGGCGCAGCTTCAGGAGGACCCGAACGTCGAGCTGCGCGAACTGCCGGATGAAATCTTCGTTACCCTGCGCGCTCATCACGACGAAGCGGCTGCCGAACTGGCGGAACGCGATGAGTTCTCGGCGCGCGTGCAGCAGTCGATCCGCGAGTTCATGGAAAAATCGACGGCCAACCTGAAGCTCGCCGAGCACGCTTACCTGACGAAGCGGATTTACCTCTGAGACCTGCCTCTAGCCGTAGATGCGGTCCGGTAGCCAGGTAACGAGTTCCGGAAACATCGCCAGGATCAGCAGCGCCAGGATCTGTATGGCCACAAATGGAATGACGCCGCGATAGATTTGCCCGGTCGCAACGGTGTCCGGTGCGACGCCACGTAAATAGAAGAGCGCAAAGCCGAACGGCGGCGTCAGGAATGACGTTTGCAGGTTGATGGCGATCATAACGCCCAGCCAGACCGGATCCAGCCCCATCGACAGCAGTACCGGTCCGACGATGGGTACGACTACGAAGGTGATCTCAATAAAGTCCAGCACGAAGCCCAGCAGGAACATGACCAGCATCACGGCGAGCATCGCCCCTATGACGCCACCAGGCAGGGTTTCGAGCATTGCCCTGACGCCGTCGTCGCCTCCATAGCCGCGGAATACGAGCGAGAAAATCGAGGCGCCGATCAGAATCAGGAACACCATGCTGCTGACCCTGAGCGTGCTGCGCATGACGTCGCTGAGCCGCTTGAAGGAAAGCTGCCGCCGCAGCATCGCGATCAACAGCGCACCGGCCGCGCCGACGCCGGCCGCCTCGGTCGGCGTCGCCAGTCCGCCGAGAATCGAGCCGAGCACCGCGAATATCAGTATCAGCGGCGCCAGCAGCGCGCGCAGCACGTCCAGCAGCGAGACCTTGCGTTCGTCACTCGTATGCGCGGGCATCGAGTCCGGTCGGACAAGCGCAACGGCAACGAGATAGGCGATGTAGAGCCCGACCAGCAGCAGCCCCGGTATCAGCGCGCCGGCAAACAGGTCGCCCACGGACACGGTATCCGGAGAGAACACCCCCATCGACAGCTGCGCACGCTGGTAGGCCGCCGACATGACGTCCCCGAGCATCACGAGAATGATGGATGGCGGAATAATCTGACCCAGGGTGCCGGAGGCACAGATCGTGCCGCTGGCAATCTCCGGCGAATAGCCCCGCTTCAACATGGTTGGCAGTGAGAGCAGCCCCATGGTGACGACGGTCGCACCCACGATGCCGGTACTTGCAGCCAGCAGCATGCCGACTACCGTCACCGAGATTCCAAGGCCACCGCGCAGGCCGCCGAACAATGCGCTCAGGGTTTCAAGCAGTTCCTCCGCGATGCGCGCTCGCTCAAGGGTGATGCCCATGAAGACGAACAGCGGAACGGCGACCAGGGTCTCGTTGGTCATGATGCCGAAGACCCGACTGGGCAGCCCGGAGAGAAACGCCTGCTCGAAGCCGCCGCCGGCAACGCCAAAGAGCGCAAAGATCAGGGCCGTACCGCCCAGCGAGAAAGCGACCGGAAAACCCGCCAGCAGCAGAACCACCACGGCAAGAAACATCAGCAGCGCAACCCATTCCATCAGCGCGGGCTCCGGAGGGTCGCTATCGACCGCAACAGAATTGCCAGGCCCTGCAGACCGACGAGTATCGGCATGGCCAGAAGCATGGATTTCAGCAGCGGAATCGCCGGGTAGGGTAGACCGCCGGTATCGCGGGAGATTTCGCGGATGCGCCATGCTGCGCTGACGTAGTCCAACGACTCGATAAAGAGGAATGCGCTCAGCGGGAAGACGAAGATCAAAACGCCAATCGCGTTAACCCAGGCCTTGCGGCCCGGTGACATCTTTCGATAGAAGATGTCGACCCGAACGTGCTCGTCTTCTTTCAACGTATAGGCGGCGCCGAGCATAAACACCGCTGCGTGCATCCAGACGAGGCCTTCCTGCAGCCCGATGAAGCCGGCATCGAACGCATAGCGCAGCACGACGATGACAACAACCATCAGCACCATACAGAACGTCAGGCCTGAGGCGATGACGCCGATCAGGAGCGTGAGTCGCTCTATCAGGGTGACAAGCAGGTTATCGCTGCGATCCGACAATGTGCGGTGGTCCGGGTATCAGTCAGCCGCCGACGATACCCCGCCGGCGAGCGGTTGACTATCTTCGCGGTTAACGACGCCAGAATGCCGGAGAGATCAGCACGAGGAGCGTAAAGATCTCCAGGCGACCCAGCAGCATGCCAGCGATTGCGATCCATTTCGCCGTATCTGGCACCGTCATGAACCCCGCCGCGACGTCGCCCAGCCCGGGACCGAGATTATTCAGGGTGGCAGCCACCGCGGAGAAAGCCGTGACCTGGTCAAGGCCGGTCATCATCATCAAAATCAGCATGACGCTGAACACGACCACGTAGACCGAGAAGAACCCCCAGACGGCGTCGATAACCCGCGGCTGAACCGCCGCATTGCCCAGCTTGACGGGAATCTCGGCGCTGGGATGCACCAGTCGGACGATCTCACGAATCCCCTGTTTGTAAATCAGCAGCCAGCGGATCACCTTGATGCCTCCCGCCGTTGACCCGGCGCAGCCACCAATGAAGCTTGCAAAGATCAGCGCGACCGGGATGGCGCCCGGCCAGGCAGCGAACGGCTCCGTTGCAAACCCGGTGGTCGTCGCAACAGATACCGCCTGGAACACGCCGTTGATGATCGTGTCGCCGCCGTTGTCATAGGTGCCGTTGAAGAACAGCGAACCGACGACCAGCAGACACACGCCGCCGAGGATCGCCGCATAGGCCTTGAACTCCATATCGGCGAGATAGTGGCCAAACCGGATGTAACGCCAGGCAAAGAAGTGCAGCGAGAAGTTAATCCCCGCGAGGAACATAAAGACAATCGTGATGAGGTCGATCGCCGTACTGTCGAAGTAGCCAATACTCGCATCATGGGTGGAGAAGCCACCGATGGCGACCGTCGAAAACGCGTGGCATAGCGCATCGAACCAGTCCATCCCCGCAAGGAAGAAACCGGACGCACAAAGGATGGTGAACGCGAGGTAGACATACCAGAGCGCCTTGGCCGTCTCGGTAATGCGCGGCGTCAGCTTGGTGTCCTTGACCGGTCCCGGGGTCTCCGCACGGTAAAGCTGCATGCCGCCGACGCCAAGCATTGGCAGCACGGCTACGGCGAGGACGATAATGCCCATGCCGCCAAGCCACTGCAGCTGCTGGCGGTAATAAAGGATTGAAGGGGGCAAATCGTCGAGCCCGATCAGCACGGTCGCCCCGGTCGTCGTCAAACCGGACATCGACTCGAAGATCGCGTCCGTCAGCGACAGGTTCAGCATCTCCGACAGATAAAGCGGCGCAGCACCAAAGGTTCCCAGGACGGTCCAGAACGATGCGACCACCAGGAAACCATCGCGAAGGCGCATCTCGCGATGGACCCGGCGTACCGGAAGCCATATCGCAACGCCCGCCGTAAAGGTCAGCGCGAAGCCCTGGACAAACGACAGCCAGGCGCCATCCTTGAAACCGATGCTGAAGCCGATAGGCGGCAGCATGGTAATGCTGAAGAGCATGAGCAACAGGCCAAGCACGCGCTGTACCACCAGCAGGTTCATGTTGTGCCCACTCGAGAGATCATGTCTCCAGCCCTCGCCGCGGAGAACTCAGACGAAGCTGACGCCGACCTGGAAGAGCTTCTCAATGCTCTCAATCTTTCGTCGGTCGGTGAGGAACAGAATCACGTGGTCGTCGGTTTCAATCTCGGTATCGTGGTGCGCCATGACCACCTTACCGCCGCGCACCAGCGCAACGATGGCGCAGCCTTTCGGCAGTTCAATTTCCTCAATCTTCCGTCCGACGACCGGCGAGTTATCCCGGTCGCCGTGCGCCACCGCCTCAATCGCCTCCGCAGCGCCACGCCGCAGCGAGTGCACCTTGACGACGTCACCGCGTCGAACATGGGCAAGCAGCGAACCGATCGTTACCTGCTGCGGCGAAATCGCAATGTCGATGGTGCCGGATTCCATGAGCTCGGCATAGGACGGTCGATTGATCAACGCCATCACCTTGTGCGCGCCCAGCCGCTTGGCAAGCATGGCGGAGAGGATGTTGGCTTCCTCAGCATTCGTCACCGCGCAGAACACATCCACTGAATCAATATTCTCTTCGAGCAGGAGCTCCTCGTCGGCAGCATCGCCGACCAGTACGATGGCCTTGTTGAGCCGCTCTGAAATGATTCGTGCCTGCGCCGGATCCCGCTCGATGAGTTTCACCTGGTTGGTTTGCTCCAATGCCAGCGCAAGGCGTAAGCCGATGTTTCCACCGCCGGCGATAACCACGCGTCGCACCGGATCTTCGATCCGGCGCATCTCACTCATGAACACGCGAATGTCCTGACGGGCCGCGATGAAGAACACCTCGTCGTCGCGCTCGATGACGGTGTCGCCATCGGGCTGTACCGGCTTGCCATCGCGATAGATGGCGGCGATGCGTGCCTCGGTGTTCGGGATGTGTTCTTTCAGCGTGGCAATCTGCTTGCCCACCAGCAGACCGTTTTCGTCGGCGCGCGCGCCGACCAGGCGCACCCGGCCGTCAGCGAACTCGAGCACCTGCAGAGCACCGGGGTACAAAATCAGCTGCTCAATGTGATCGCAAACCAGCTGTTCGGGACTGATGCGGACATCGACCGGTATGGCGTCCTGCTGAAACAGCTTCTTGGCGTTGAAGTACTCGGCAGCGCGAATCCGGCCGATCTTGGTTGGCGTGTGGTAGAGCGTATAGGCGATCTGGCACGCCACCATGTTGGTCTCATCGCTGTCAGTCAGCGCAACGATGATATCGGCGTCTCTCGCGCCGGCACGTTCCAGCACGTCCGGATAGGCGGCGTGACCGACGACCGTGCGAATATCAAGGCGATCCTGGAGTTCGCGAAGTACGTCTGGCCGCATGTCGACCACGGTGACGTCGTTCGCCTCTTCACGAGAAAGGTGATAGGCCGCCGAGGAGCCGACCTGGCCGGCGCCAAGAATCAGAATTTTCATTTAGCATCCACGGCGTTTTTGTCCCGGGCGCTTTGAGGCCAGCCTACAACCACGCCCTAGAGCCCGATCTTACATCAGATCAAGATTGGCATAACCGGCGACGAGGATTTTTGTGCCGGCGTTCTCAAAATTGACGACCACGCGGGCATGGGCGCCCTGGCCCTCGAAGTTAAGAATGACGCCCTCGCCGAATTTCTGATGTCGAACGCGTTGCCCAAGCTGAATTCCCAGCTCATCGGCAGCACTGGAAACGGCCCCGCCGGAGCGTGCCGAGCCGCCGTGGCGCATTGGCCGGGACACCTGCACCCGTGGCCGAATCTCTTCAACGTACTGTTCGGGTATCTCGGTGATGAATCGTGACGGCATGGAAAAGTTGTCTGCGCCGTGCAGGCGCCGTTGCTCTGCGTGCGTCAGGTAAAGGGTTTCCCGGGCACGCGTAATCCCGACATAGCAAAGGCGGCGTTCCTCTGCGAGGCCATTCGGCTCGTTGATTGACCGCTGGTGCGGGAACAGACCGTCTTCCATGCCGCACATGAAGACCAGCGGAAACTCGAGCCCCTTCGCTGAGTGCATGGTCATGAGCTGCACGCAATCCTCCCAGGCGTCGGCCTGGCCCTCGCCCGCCTCGAGCGCCGCATGCGCGAGGAAGGCATCTACTTCGGACATCTCCTCCGCCGGATCGGGTTCGAAGCTGCGTGCTGCGCTGACCAGCTCTTCGAGGTTTTCGATGCGCGCTTCGCCGCGTTCGCCCTTTTCTTTCTGGAAGAACTCGATAAGTCCGCTCAGGTGAATGACGTGGTCCACCCGATCGGGTAGCGACATGCCGTCGGTCTCCCGCGCCATGCGTTCGATCAGGGTCATGAAGGCGTGCACCGAGGTGGCGGCGCGGCCGCCGAGCTGGTCGCTGGCAATGGCGCCGGCAGCTCGCCACATCGAACAGGCGTTGGCCCGCGCGTAGCTGCGCATGGACTCAAGTGTTCGTGCGCCGATGCCGCGCGTCGGCCGGTTGACGATGCGTTCGAAAGAGCTGTCGTCGTCGCGATTGGTCGTCAGCCTGAGGTAGGCGAGCGCATCCTTGATCTCCTGGCGTTCGAAGAATCGCAAACCGCCGTAAACGCGATAGGGCAGGCCCGCATTGATGAGCGCCTCTTCCAGCGCCCGAGACTGGGCGTTCGACCGGTAGAGCACCGCGGAATCGGCGCGTGGATTGCCCTGGTCACTCCACTCGCGCAGCCGGCCAACGATGAACTCCGCCTCGTCCCGCTCGTTGAACGCCGAGTAAACGCGTATCGGCTCGCCTTCTGCGCCCTCGGTCCACAGGTTCTTGCCCATGCGCGACGGGTTGTTGCGGATCACGGCATTGGCCGCGTCGAGAATGGTGCCGGTGGACCGGTAGTTCTGCTCGAGCTTAACGACCTGCGCGTTCGGAAAGTCCTTCTGGAACTGGTGAATATGCTCCACGCGGGCACCGCGCCAGCGATAGATCGACTGGTCGTCGTCGCCGACCACAAACGGCAATCCGTCTTTACCGGCAAGCAGCCTCAGCCAGGCGTACTGGATCGCGTTCGTGTCCTGGAACTCATCCACCAGCAGGTGCCGGAAGCGGCGGCGATAGAACGCCAGCACCTCCGGGTTGTCTCGCCACAGCTCGTGCGCGCGCAGCAACAGCTCGGCAAAGTCGACGAGGCCTCCCCGCTCGCAGGTCTCCTGGTATTGCCGATAAAGATCGATGAACTGGCGACGGTTCGGGTCACCCTCATCGTCAATGTGCTCGGCTCGACGACCTTCGTCCTTTTCACCGTTGATGAAGTACTGAACCTCGCGCGGGCCCCAGCGGCTGTCATCGATATCGAGCCCCTTGAGCATGCGTTTGATCAGCCGTAGCTGGTCATCGGAGTCAATGATCTGGAAATTCTGCGGCAGCTTGGCCTCCTGCCAGTGACGACGTAACAGCCGGTGCGCGAGGCCGTGGAAGGTGCCGATCCAG
>CAZFVT010000085.1:0-10804 GCA_964522355.1 uncultured Woeseiaceae bacterium
GCCGGCAACCGGCTCGTCGTCGTGCTGAGCCCGGACGACGAGGAGCTACTCGCGGCCACGGTCGTCAACGGCGTCCTGAGCGATTTCGAGATCCTGGACGCTATCGACGACACCGAGAATTCCAGGATCAACATGGAATACCCCAGTCTCGCAGCATCCGGGGACGGCTTCGCTGCCACCTGGCGCCGCGATCTGGCCTATGACCCGGCTACGCGTACGCGCACTTCGGTTATGCGCGCGAGCACGCTCACCGCCGCCGGTGCCGGCTGGAGTGATGCCGTCAACATCAGCCCGGAGTCGGAAGATATCCGCCGCGCAGGACTGGCCGGCAGCGAAACCGGCTACGTGCAGACCTGGATAATTGGCGAAGCTGGATTCAGCAACACGGGTAACCTGTTTGCCAGCTATAACGATGGCAGCGGCTGGCTCGCAACGCCGGTCGATCTGGGCGAGGCGTATAACTTCAATGAGCCGGCGATGGCTTCGGATGGCACGACCATCCAGCTTGTCTGGCAGTCAGGTGACCGGCTGACGATCAACAGCGCGGCCTTCTCGGCCACCTTCATGGCATCTGCGGTCACTGAAATCGAGACCACGGCAAACAGCACCCGTGAGCTCAGCCTGGCGCCCATCGGCGGTGGCAACTTCGCGGTGGTTTACGTGCAGGACCAGGCGATGCGCGCAGCCTACGGCTCTGGTGATGCCTGGACCACGGTCGGCGACGTACCCGGGGTGAATGATTTTAGCTGGCAGACCACCATCGCCGGCGGCGACTCCCGGTTTGCCGTGCTGTGGAACGAACAGGGCACGATCAAGGCGGCCGTCTATGCCAACCAGTGGCTGGCTGCGCAGTCCCTGACCGATGAAGTTAACCAAAGGGCAGAGTACATCTGGCTGGAATTCCTCGGCGACGAGTTTACGGCGCTCTGGCTGCAGACGGAAGACGACACCAATATCCACGACGTCGCCTCCGCCCGGACCACGAACAACGTCTTCGGCGCTACCGAACTGGTCGAGAACAGCGACGGCGATGCCCGGTCGCCGGTGCTGGCAACCGACAACGCGGACAATCTCCACACTCTCTTTCCACAACAACCGGACAGCGACGAGCCCGAGCGGATCTTTACGTCGATCTTTGCCAGTGCATGGAGCGCGCCGGTTGCGATCGTGGGCAACGAGCTCGGCGCGAGCGTCCGTACGAGGCGCGTGATAAGCAACGAGGCGGGCCTGACGATGGCCATCTGGGAGCAGTCTATCGGTGAGCTGACCGCTCAATACCTCGCCGTTCGCGACGCAGGTGGAAACTGGAGTGATACGTTGCAGGTTGAGGGCGGCGGCAGCAAGGACAGACCTGCCAACGACCAGTTCGCGACCAACGGTGAAGGCTTCGCCTACCTCGTCAGGCAGAGTGATCCAACGGAAACTGATCGCGGCGACGTGCTCGCCAGCGTCTACGAGAGTGGCATGTGGTCAACACCCGTGGCGCTCGATATCGGCCTGGCGTCCAGAACGCAGAATCTGACGCTTGCCTCCAACGGTGACGGCTACCTCGCGGCCTGGACGCAGTCCGCCGATGAAGATTCCTCGGACCGCTCGGTCTGGGGGAGCCTGTACACGGGCGGTAGCTGGTCGGCGCCGACCTTGCTGTCCAACGTCGACGCGTTCCGCAACCAATCTATTTCAATCGCCTCGAACGGCAGCGGCTATGCCGTGACCTGGGACGACTTCGGGGATGACCTCGTGCAGGTGAACATCTACGACGGCAGTAGCTGGAGTGGGCCGACCCTGCTGGCCGAAAGCAGCAACCAGGCGTTCCCGAGCGTCGTATCTGACGGCACTGGCTATCTCGTCTACTGGGATTCACGACTTGCCGGTGATTCGCGCAACAACGTGTACGCCGCTGTCAGCCCGACAGGCGATGCGGCGAACTTCGCCGCGACTGAGCGGCTTACCGACGACTCCCGGTCTGCCAATTTCGCATGGGGCGTCGGCGGGCCGGCCGGCTACGTTCTCACCTGGTCTGTCGAAGACGAGCGCGAAAACCCGGATCTCTTCGCCAGTACCTATGACGGCATGGTCTGGTCGGCGACGGTGTCGATCGAGAACGGTGAGCGTGGACCGGACATCTTTGACCTGGCTGCCAGCGATTCCGGGTTTGCCGTGCTGTTTGCCCAGCAGGATACCGCCGAGTCCTTCCGCCCGCTGACCTTGTACGTAAACCAGTTTGACGGCACGAGCTGGGGCGGCCCGGTCGCGATCGAGGAGTCAGACCAGCCGCTTGGCGACTTCGAAGACAACCTCGCCGCGATGACCGCAACGGGTGACACCTATGGCGTCGCCTGGTCGCAGGCTGACGAGGACGATGACATCATCCACATTCGCTTCGCATCGAACGATGGCTCCGGCTGGGTATCGCAGAAGCTCGAAGACCAGGGCACCGCGGCAGACAACGTCAAGATCGATTCTGACGGCAATGGCAGCTTCACGGTGATGTGGCGCCAGGCAGAACCGGGCGGTACGCCGTTCGTGCGCCTGCCCTGGGCCTATCCCGGGGTGCAGTAGTTCGTACCCGGTTCGAGGCGGCAACGATGCGACTCTCTTCTCGAACAGTTCGGTGTCGTTGCGAACGCACGGCGACCCTGCCGCAGCCGGTTTCGGACGGTGTGGCAGGGGCGTCGCGTGCTTCGCCGTTAGTGGACTATGCGGTGTTCGGCGGCGCCGAAGGTTCGACGAGAAAATCAAATTACTTTCGCCGCAGTACTGCTGCTATGTTGAAGCTGCTCAGTCTCGCTCCAACCAACAACAACCAAGAAGGAGGCGGACGTGAAGCAACCACAGACGTGCTCGCCGGTCTTCGCGGTCGGTGGTTGGTTTTTGCCGCACTCCCCACAGTGCTGCGTCGCACCCGCCTTCGTGGAATCAATAAAAGGACCCACTATGAAACTCATTAAACTGCTGTCGATTGCCATTCTTTCCGGCTTCCTGCTAGCCGCCTGCGGCGGTGGTGGAGGTGGCGGCGGCGCTGGCGGAGGAGGTGGTGCCGGCGGCGGGGGTGGCGGAGGAGGTGGAGGCGGCGGCGGAACCCCACCACCGGAACCCCTACCCTTTCAGCTGGTCAGCGACGAACTCGGTGCTGCGGAGATTTCCGGCAGTGGTGATGACGGTTCCTTCCGGGTCGCGTTCGACGGCAACGGCAATGGGCTTGCCGTGTGGATCGTCTCCACCGAGACGAACTCTGTACTGAGATATGCCATTTACACTGCCGCAACCAGTAGCTGGTCAGGGGCCCTGGACGGCGGCGAGTTCGACACTTTTGGCAACAATCTCACCGTCGTGGGTGGCAGCGACGCTATCGGCCTGCTGGCTCGTACGGATGATTCCGAGGTGTTCGCGGCGACTTTCGCCAACGGCGTGCTAGGCGATCTTGAGCTGATAGATTCGTTGACCGACGAGGAGCGCGATCAGGGGTTGAATGCCGGTTCGCTGAACATCGCCGCTTCCGGCAACGGCTTCGCCGCAACCTGGTATCGCGACACTGATTTCGACCCCAGTACTCGAATTCGTACCTCGGTGGTCCGAGCCAGCGTTCTCACCGCACCCGGTGCAGGCTGGAGCAGCGCCGAAGACATCAGCCCCGGGACAGAGAGCCTGCGCGGTTTGGGCCTCGCCGGCAGCGCTACCGGATACATGCAGGTATGGGTGGACGGCGACAACATGTTTGGTTCACAGGGCGACATCTACGTGAACTACTACGATGGCAGCCAGTGGCAGGCAATGCCCATTGGTCTGGGCATGGCGAATGGCTTCAGGAGCCCCGAGATCGTGTCCAATGGCACGTCGATCCAGCTCGCATGGCTTGCATCGGATTCGAGCGCCGTCATCGGCGTCTATTTCTCGGATATGTTTGTGCAGTCGCTGGTTACTGTCATCGACACGACCCCCAATTTCAATCTCCGGGAATTGCAGCTTGCTGCCATAGGGGGTGACGTCTACACCGTCGTTTACTCTCTGGGAGATGAGATTCGCGCGGCCTATGGAGCCAATGAGGGCTGGGTTTATACCGGCGCCGTGCCCGGCGTTTCCACCTTCATCAATGAGTGGGCAATCGCCGGCGGCAACCTCAAGTTTGGCGTTACCTGGACGGAGTCTGGCGGCATCGTCAAGGCGGCCATCTATTCCGACGCGGCCAACCAGTGGTTCGGCGGCGAACGCCTGACGGACGACGAGGTTGAGTCGACCAACGATCCACGCATCGTGTTCAACGACGATGACTTCACGCTGGTCTGGCTCGAAGACCGGGATGACAGCCGACTCACCGACGTTGCAGCGGCGCGAACGGCGAGCAACGTATTCAGCGAACCGGTGCTTATTGAGACCGGCATGAACGATGCACGTTCTGCGCTGATTTTCGCCGACAAAGTCGGTGACGTGCAGGCGCTCTGGATTCAGGAGCTCGATAGTGGTGAACGCGAACAGCTCTTCGCAGCGACGGAAACGGCTGGCTGGAGCGCGCCGGTCGCTATCTCCGGTAATGAGCTCGGCTCAAGCGTGTTCACGCGGCAAGTCATCAGCAATGAGGCGGGGCTTACGCTTGCCTCCTGGACCCAGCAGATCAGCGAACGCAGAACGCAGTCCGTGGCCATACGCAGCGCAGCGGGTGACTGGAGCGAGCCATTCCAGATTGCCGATGGCGACAGCATTCGGAGCGGCTCCCTTCAGCAAATAGCCACCAACGGTACCGGCTTCGCCTATATTGCCCGGCAGCAGCGGCCGTCGGATACGGACGACGACGATATTCTCGTCCGTATCTACGAGGACGGTGTGTGGTCGGCGCTACAGTCTATTGATACGGGGCTGGCCTCATTCTCGCAGTCCGCGGCGATCGCATCGAACGGCGATGGCTACGCGGTCGCCTGGGTTCAGGACACCGAATTCGGTTCCTCCGACCAGCGGGTTTGGGGCAGTGTCTATGCCGCCGGTGCCTGGTCGGCACCGCAATTGCTGTCCGGGGTCGATGCAGTCGGCAATCAGTCTGTGTCCATAGCGTCCAACGGCACTGGCTACGCAGTGACCTGGGATGACTTCGATGATCGCCTGGTGCAGACGACGATCTACGACGGCAGTAGCTGGGTGGGACCAACCGTGGCGGCCACCAGTCGCGACCAGGCATTCCCGGAAGTTGTATCGGATGGCACAGGTTACCTGCTCTACTGGGCAAGTCGCGGCCTGACCGATTCCACGACCAACGTTTACGGGGTGCTGACGCCAACCGGTGACCCGGCTGACTTTGGCATGCCGACGCGCCTGACGGACGACCTCGAGAACATCCGTAATCGGTACGCTGCGGGCGGGCCGGCCGGCTACGTCCTGGCCTGGTCCATTGAAGGCGGCGATGACCTGCTGGATATCTTTGCCAGCACCTGGGATGGCACGCAATGGTCGGATACGGCATCCCTGGAAGCGGCCGAGGGCAACGCAAACATCCTCGACCTGGCCGCGAGCGACAGCGGTTTTGCTGTGCTGTTCGACCAGGGTGACACCACAGATATCGGCGGGCTCCGCTCGCTTTTCGCCAACCGCTTTGACGGCACGAGCTGGAGTGGCGCCGAGGCATTGGAATCCTCGGATGAAGAGCTTGGTGATGACGGCGAATCCGGCGGCGAGATCGTTGCCACCGGCGACACCTTTGGCGTGGCCTGGTCCCAGGCCGGCGATGATGATGACACCGTCCACGTGTGGTTCGCGTCGAACGATGGCTCGGGTTGGGTTGCCCGGCAACTCGAAGACCAGGGT
The DNA here is from genome assembly GCA_964522355.1 of uncultured Woeseiaceae bacterium. Taxonomy (GTDB): domain Bacteria; phylum Pseudomonadota; class Gammaproteobacteria; order Steroidobacterales; family Woeseiaceae; genus JBFGFX01. The sequence goes on from CAZFVT010000085.1 coordinate 5,794, forward strand.
ACCGATGCCGACAACACGAGAATCGGCGCGGAAGCCGGCGGTGCCTTCTCGGTGCTGTGGCGCCAGGAAGAACCGGGCGGCACACCCTTCGTGCGCCTGCCATGGGTATACCCCGGGGTGGAGTAGCTCGCAGCCTTCAGCTTCCGGGATACAGGAAAGCCGCCGCGTCAGTTTTGGCGCGGCGGCTTGTTTCACTCGGGTCTCGCGCAGGCAACCGACGAACGGCATTCAGTCCTGCCGCAGCACCCCGGTCAGGGTCAGCACCACCACGGCTGACAGCGCCGCGCCGGCAACGACATAGAGGCTGTGCAGCAACAGCCAGAGTCCTCGCGCCGGTCCGTCCGGTGTGAAGCGGCAGCGCATGTCTTGTGAGACGTCGATGAGCGGCAGGGCGGCGTCCAGTGCATAGTGCATAACGTCCAGACCTGGGCAGCCTTCGGTCGTTGAGTGTTGGGCGAGGCCAAAAGCGAACTCATAGGTCACGGGGCTTGGGTCGAACTCCACGGGCAGGAATGGCTGGCCGAAACCAAATAGCGCCGTTGCGTACATGGCGGTTCCGAGTAGTACGAAGGCGAGAAATGAGGTAATCGCACGGCGGGTCGAGTAGCCGTGATTGCTGATCAGCATCAGGAGCCGGGGGAAGAGACGCGCCCACGGGCGGTCCACTCTTGATGCCAGGCGCATGCGAATCTTTTCGACGGCAACCGCATTCGCTTCGCGCGCTAGGCCGCCCTGGCGCAGCACGCGGCTGAGCTGCTCGTAGGGCTGTGGCCGGAAACTCTCGGCGTCCGGTTCACCGTTTGTGAACTGCCGGCGAAGCCAGTCGAGGCGTTTTTCGGCGAGCGGGTCGGTACCAACGTGGCGTATGCGCGTGTATATCGTACCGTCCAGGTCCAGAAACCCGTACTCGGGCCAGCCGGTTTCCATGTTGTCGAATAGCGCGTTGGACTGGGAGGTGGAGAGCAGGAACCAACCCCTGACGGGAACATAGGGCGCATCGAAGGTGGCCGGCCCTTCACCGTCATCGGCAATCATGCCGATGTCGTTCACTGCCATCACGTTTGGCATGCGGGCCTGCCGAAGATTGAGGGCGATTGGGCCGCCTCGCTCCAATAATCCACCGTAGTCCGGACCCGGCAGCAGACGCACGCCGCTCATGAAGAAGCTGCCATCGATAATGGCGGTTAGAAAGTTCAGCCGTCCCCGCGCTTCAAAGGGAAACTCGTCGTCCTGTGATACCAGGGCCACGGTCTCCACCTTGAGATCCTCACAGTGCAGCGCACGGCCCTCCGGATTCAACAATCGTGCGCCCCGACAGTTGAGGTCGCCGGTGATCTGCGCTGCGGCAAACACGACCTCGCCGTTGGCCTCGCATCGATAGCCTTCTGCTGATTCCAGGAACACGTTACTGCGCGCGACGATTGAGCGGGCGCTAACGGCGACGTCGCCGCGTCCGGTCAGCAGTGCGCCGCAAAAGGCAATTTCCCCATCGACCTGCGCGCGGTCAAGGCGCACGGTGCTGTCGGCCTTGAAGCGGGACTCCGCAGTGGCTGACATGTTGAGGTCGCCGCCGATACGCGCGTTGTTGATATGCACCGCGCAGTCGGTAACCTGGCTGATCTCGGATTCGTATTCATCAACGCCCGAGAACTGCGATCCGGAAAGGTCGAGATCGGCACTTACCCGGAGGCTTGCACCGATGAACGCGGGCAGACGGCAGTTGATAAACCGCAGCACGAGAAAGTGAGCACCGCTTAAGTCCACCGGCGCGTCGAATGTGCAGTCGCGGAACTGCAGTGGCAGCGCGATGTTGCGAAGTGCCGTGGAGGGCGCGCGCAGCGGACCGGTGATGGTCGCCCCGCGAATTCTTAAAGAGCAGGACAGCTCGGCGTCCGGGCTGTCCGCGCGGGCGATCAGACCCTGAATGTACTCAGCCGGAATGCTTCGTTCAGCGTCGGGCAGTCCCCTGAAGTCGGCCACCTGGCGTGCCTCCATCGCGTCGAGGATGCGCTGGCAGACGGCCTCTTCGGTGGCGGGCTGGTTGTCGGTTGACTCGAGAATCGTCGGGACTCCACTCGTTGGACGTCTCCGCCATGATATCAGGGGGACGGCAGGATCCACCCAAAGGGCGTGCTAAGGCTCGCCCTCATAAACCCTTACGTAATCCACTTCCATGGTCACCGGGAACGCGGTGCTGCTGCTCGGCGGGCCGGGCCAGTTGCCGCCAACGGCCACGTTCAGAACGATGTAGAACTGCTGGTCAAAGGGCGCGGGGAACGATGCGCCCGAGGTATTCCAGCTGTTCTGCGCGGCGTAGAGCACATCGTCGACGTACCAGCGCAGCTCAGTCGGGTCCCATTCGAGGGCATAGGTGTGAAACTCGGTGGTCGCGTTTGTGGGCACCACGTAGGCATCGCCGGTGAAGACGTTGTTCGGCCACTGGCCGCCGTAGTGAATTGTGCCGTGTACCTCGTTGCCACCCGTGCCGCCGAGGTTAATCGCTTCCATGATGTCGATCTCGCCGGAAGCAGCCCAGGTGCCGTAGATATCGTCCTGCGGCAGCATCCAGAACGCCGGCCAGATGCCTTGCCCTCCGGGCAGGCGAATGCGGGCCTCGATGCGGCCGTAGCGCAGGGCAAAGCGGTCCTTGGTGTTGAGCCGCGCCGAGGTGTAGTTCTTGCCGCCGGCGAACTCTTCCCTTGCCGTGATCACCAGGTTGCCGCCCTGAAGCTCGGCGCTGTCAGGCAGGTACCACTGCAGTTCGTTGTTGCCCCAGCCGGGTATGCCGTACTGCGAGCCGTCGCCGGTCTCGAAGAACCAGGTCTCCGGATCGAGCGCCGCAGCGTTGAATTCATCACTCCATACCAGCTGCAGCGAGTCGCCCGGCGATACGGGCAGGTTGTTTGCCTCAGTCAGCACCGGGTTATTGATGTTCTGGTTGCTGCTGCCGGGGGTTGTCGGTGCCGGAGCGGGTGCAGGCGGGGGCGGTGGCGTAGGAGCAGGTGCCGGTGTGGGCACCGGCTGCCCCGGTCGCGCCGGCGCGGGTTCGGGCGCCGGTGGCGGGTCGCCGCTGCCGCCGCCACAGGCAGCGATGATGGCGAGCATCGGGAACAGCAGGTACTTCTGGCCTGGCACTTGAGTCGACTCCTGTCGTTGACAACATCCCTGCTGGCGAGAGCCATCAGAAGAAAATCCTGCGTCAAAGCGCGGTGGAAACCGGCGACGAATTCGTCCGCGTTCAGTGGTTCCGGACGTCGGCCGGAAGCCGCCGTTTGACGCTTACGCAGCAATTGTGGGTGAGACGTCTGAGCGACGCAAGATTACTGCAATCTTTGTTTTAGCGTCGATATCGCGGCCGGAAAGGGGTTCGCTTTGGCTATGATGATTGCTCTCACCCTCAGCGCCTGGGCAGTCGACGAGTGTGGGATAACCCACTGTTTTCTTTGGCCGATTAGACGCGGAGGCTCTGTATCCGACTATGACCCACGACAACTACGCCAAGCTTGAACACGCCTTTTTTCTCTATAAGTCCGCACTACGAGCCGAAACGCCGAACCTCCTCGAGGTGCGAGCCCGCTGGGACAAGCTGCGGGACCAGTGGAACCTGTTCATGCATAACGAGTTGTACGCAATCCGGGTCAGGCCGAGGAAGCCGGTATCACTGAAAGTCATAAGGAACGAGCGAGCGCTGCCGCAGGAATCCCGTGGCCCGAGCTCGCCGCTCAAGAACCCCGAGATCGAAGAGCTGGAGCAACTGGCAAGGCGGTTGTTCGGCGAGTCAGTGGAGTGCTCGACGGTCTGGCACTGACCGCTCCTGCTTCAGACTTACTCCGCCGCCCACTCCTGGATCAGCTCGTCGTAGGGTACCGTCTCGCCGGCGGGTTTCTCGTTGTCGAGCTTCGGCTTCGGTGCGCCGGGCTGACTAAGCCAGTAGTCGGCGTCGCGAGGCTCGTTTAGCAGCGGGCCGCAGTCACCCTGCACGCCGTGCTGAGCGAGGCGTTCGAGTACACGGTCCTGCTGCTCGGCCAGGCTGTCCATGGCTTCCTGGGCGGTCATCTCGCCGCTGACGGCGTTTGCCACGTTCGCCCACCAGAGCTGTGCGAGTTTTGGGTAGTCCGGCACGTTGGTACCGGTCGGCGTCCAAAGAGTGCGGGCCGGGCTGCGATAAAACTCGACGAGGCCGCCGAGCTTCGGCGCCAGCTCGGTCATGGCATCCGAATTCAGATCGGAGTTCCGGATCGGCGTCAGGCCGACGATGGTCTTCTTTAGAGACACTGTCTTCGACGTAACGAACTGCGCGTAAAGCCAGGCGGCTTTGCGGCGTTCCAGCGGCGTGCTGGTCATGAGCGTCCACGAACCGGCATCCTGGTAGCCGAGCTTCATGCCTTCTTCCCAGTAAGGGCCGTGCGGTGAGGGCGCCATGCGCCACTTCGGCGTGCCATCCTCGTTCACGACCGCCAGCTCCTCGCGAATCATGTCGGCAGTGAAGGTCGTGTACCAGAAGATCTGCTGGGCGATGTGGCCCTGCGCCGGTACCGGGCCAGCTTCCGAAAAGGTCATACCGCCGGCTTCGGGGGGCGCGTAGGCCTTAAGCCAGTCCATGTACTTCTGCAGCGCGTAGACGGCCGCCGGACCGTTGGCCGCGCCGCCGCGGGAGACAGAAGAGCCGACCGGCCGACAGCCTTCGACCCGAATGCCCCACTCGTCAACGGGCAGGCCATTGGGAATACCCTGGTCGCCGGCGCCGGCCATCGACAGCCAGGCATCGGTGAAGCGCCAGCCGAGCGAAGGGTCCTTCTTGCCGTAGTCCATGTGGCCGTAGACGCGCTCGCCGCCGATTTCCTGCACGTGCACGCTGAAGAACTCGGCAATGTCTTCATAAGCGGACCAGTTCACCGGCACGCCAAGCGGGTAGCCGTAGCGCGACTCGAACTGCGCCATCAGCTCCGGATCGGTGAACCAGTCGTAGCGGAACCAGTAGAGATTGGCGAACTGCTGGTCGGGGAGCTGG
>CAZFVT010000086.1:0-10793 GCA_964522355.1 uncultured Woeseiaceae bacterium
GGACTTCATCCTCCAGTACATGCAACATAGCTGCGGGTGCAGAGGTGCCCTTCAGACCCACGGTTCAATTCCACCCATCACCACCAAACAGGGAACGCTCCGTCTCCGGCGTTTTCTGTCAGGTAGCCATCGAGATAGTGGTCGACACCAGCGTCTCAATCAGGCCGTCGAGGTCTTCGTCGTCCCGGGCGCTGTATTTGAAGGCCATGGCGGAGGTGACATAGAAGTGGGCGTACTGCTCAACGCTCAGGCCACTTCTTGAAATCTCGTCGGCGTAAGGAGAAAGAATTTCCGCAATCAGCGCCTCATGTTTCGCATAGGTGTTTCTCATCTCGGCCTTACCGGCCTCGTTATGGCCGCCGATCAGGTCCTGGGCGTCGCTGGATGCCTGCAGCATCTGGTAAGAACTGACGATGTCCTCCGAATACGCACCCAGCTGTTCGGCCAGCGTCGAGCATTTCTGAAGCCGCTCCCTTACCCCGGCCAGGTTCTTGGCTGTCAGATACCTGATAGACGTAACAATAATGTCGTCCTTGCTGCCAAACTGGTCGTAGATCGTCTGCCGCGATACACCAGCGCCTTCCGCGATGTCGGCCATCGAGGTTTTTCTGGCGCCATAACGAAGAAAGGCTTCGACGGCAGAGTCAATAATTTTTTGTTCTGTATCAGTTAGTTGCATAGTAACTGGGTCTCCGTCCTTCGATATTCGAAGTTTACGACTTGACAAGAAAGATAAAATTGTCAAAATACAGCTTTACAAAATCAGTCTAATTGTACAGTAATGCGCTGGCGGCGCAAACGACTGAAACAGGAGTAGAGCGATGTTCGGCAACGTGATTTCAAACATGATGGTGAAGCCCTTTCAATCGCCATTGTTCGATAGTCCGGAGGCTTATGGTCTTGATTGGGAAGACGTCGAGTTTGACGCCAGTCATGGCGTGACATTGCGCGGCTGGCTGATCAAAGGCGGGACCGACAAGGTCATCGTCCAGAGTCACTTTGGTGTGCAATGCAATCGCGGTGGTTGGTCTCCCAAAGGCAAAGGCCCGATCAAGCCGTGGAAAGACGACATTAAGTTCCTGCGGCAGGCCAAGTACCTCGTCGAAAACGGTTACTCGGTGCTCATGTACGATTTTCGCGGGCATGGGGAAAGCGATGCCGGCACGATTCCCTGGGTGAGTTGGGGTCCGGAAGAGGCCAAGGACGTGATTGCAGCAGTCGACTTCGTGTCGAGACGCCCGGAGTTTGCTGACGCAAGCATTGGACTACTGAGTATCTGCATGGGCTCAGCGTCGACGACTTATGCTTATGGCCTTGAAGACAGTCTTGCCGACCGTAGAAACGTAAAAGCGCTGGTTGCTGTTCAGCCTCTGCTCTATTCGTATTTCGTAAACGCGCTGGGCATGCCCGGTTTTATGGAGCGTTCCGGTGCGGACGTGTCGCGTAACCGATTGGGGTTCGATATCGCAGAGCCAAACTTCATCGACGATGCACCGAAGATCAATGTGCCAACGCTAGTCATTCAAAACAGGAACGACCCATGGACGAATCTAGAGATGGTTCAGGCTTACTACGACGCGCTTGGCACCGAGAAGGAGCTACGCATGCTTGATCTCGAGAAGAGCCGATTTGCCGCCTATGACTTCCTGGGACGTGCGCCAGAGGAATTCATCGGCTGGTTCGACAAGTACCTGGCGTCGGAGCAAAACGCATGAACGCCAAACTGGCCATCGTTATCGCGTTGATTCTTGTCACGATCGTCTTGCTTGCGTCGTTCGTTCGAAAGTCTGTCAAAGCGGAAGTGACAATCGAGGCAGCACCAGAAGACGTCTGGGCAGTGCTGAGTGACCCAACTTCGTACTCCAAGTGGAACCCAATCCTCGTCGCGGTTGAGGGGACGTTCGAAGAGGGCGCCGTAATGGCAGTCGACATGCGCAACCCGGACGGCAGTATCACGGCCATGACCCCGCGAGTGAAAGAGCTGGTGCCTGGCTCAAAGCTGAATCAATTCGGCGGCGTTGCTGGCGTACTGACGTACGACCACACGTGGTCACTCGAATCCGTTAACGGTGGGACGCGAGTCGTTCAGTTCGAAGAGTATCGTGGCATTGGCGTGTTGTTCTGGAATCCGGCGTCAGTCGAGGCTGCGTACAACGAAGCGAACGCAAATCTGAAAGCCTTGATCGAACGGCCTTAGTTGAGTCGCATCTGTTTCAGTTCTATCCATCAGCACCCAAGAAAGCGGGGCTCCACGCGGGAGCCCCTTTTCTTTGTCCCAGTCGGGAACTCCCTGGCTGGCAATGCCCAGCGTAGCCAATATCTATTCAGCCCCACTCCGCTGCAGCCAACAAATAGCAACGCCAATCGCAGCGACGACAAGTTCAGTTATCATGGCGCCGATGATTGAGTCGGCAGGCATGCCGTCCAGCACGATACTCGCCAGCCGCGCAATGCCGAACGATCCGTAGACGAGTACTAAGAGCTGGGTCGCGAGGGCGCGGAGGTCCGGTCGAAACACGCTCGCAAGTGCCACTATCGCGGACCCTGCTAGAAGCCCACCAGGCGCACGCACCTCTGACAGGAACGTTGGGTCTGTTCCAAGCTCAATTCCGTTGTTGCCGTGGAAGGCATGTGGCACCAGCAGGATGGCGCCGCCGATGGACAAGAGCAGGAGACCCGCCAGTGCCAGGTAAATGACGTTGGCCGATCTCAAAAAGACGGCGACGCGAGAGCTCCGCTTGCCTGGGGCACCGGTCACAAATGAAGGTCTGGCTTGCATGGGGCATCTCCCTCGAATGATTTGATGGCCAAAGCCTAGATCCATCACTCGCAACCGTATTGACAGGTTGCGCCAGGGTTTTGACGTCTCATGCCATCGGCGGACGAACGCCTGTCGAGAAATCAACGGGCCGTCGGTTCGGCCTGGAAACAGCGTTTGTCTTTAGGGTAATGCGCCCAAAGCTGTAAGTCGGTAAGCCTCGCACGGAGTCCCTGCAGGGCCGCTTAATGGGGGGGTAAGCGAGGCAAGCGAGTGCAGCCCTGCTTAAGCGAATAGCGAATACGAACGATTTTCGTGATCGTTTGCAAGTAACTGAAAAACATAGAAAATATTGATTTTCTCAGGTCTGAAGTGGTACCTTACGGGCCATTCGAAACCCTTCGGAGAGGAAACTGTGAAAGGAAGCCAGAAAGTTATCGATGCCATGAACGGCCTGCTCGGTGCCGAGCTCGCGGCAATGGACCAGTACTTCATTCATTCAGAGATGTACGAAGACTGGGGCCTGACGAAGCTCTATGAACGGATCGCGCATGAATTCGATGATGAGAAGGGTCATGCAACCGCGTTGATCAAACGTATTCTGTTCCTCGAAGGCACGCCCGACATGGTGACCCGCAAAGGCATCGACATTGGCACGGACGTTCCGTCGATGCTGAAGAGCGACCTCAGGATCGAGTACGAGGTTGGCGCAGCGCTCAAGGACGCGATCCAGATTTGCGAAGAGGAACAGGACTTCCAGACGCGCAAGATCCTCGAGGTCCTGCTCGAGGACACCGAGATGGACCATGCTTACTGGCTCGAGAAGCAGCTCGGTTTGATCGACAAGATCGGCCTCGAAAACTACCTGCAGTCGCAGACTGGTGATGCACCGGAGGGTTAGACTTTACTGCATCAAAGCTACTCAAGAAGGGGCCGTCAGGCCCCTTTTTTTGGTTCGCATAAATGACCCATCGAGACGTCAGCAAATTTGTCGGCAGGGGTAGCCAGCTCGAAGTGATCTGCAGTCGGGCAGCAAAAGCCCTGCCGGCTCGGTGTAGCGCTGCAACGTCATCCCTGTGATTAAGTTTGTGCTGACCATTGAGTAAACTGCCCAGGGGCTTGGCCTATTGGATTACACAGATGGATCTCAATATGAAGCACTCTTCTCTGCCGGCAGCATTGTTGCTGGTCTTGTTGCTGGCCGGCTGCTCCGAGCAGCAGGTCATGACCGAGGCGTCGCCCGGAGCGTCGTCGGCGAGCGAAGCGCGAGCCTCTGACTCGGCATCAGATGAACCGCGTTCAGAGCGGAATGGTCCGATGACGATTGTTGTGTTCGGCGCGAGCGGCCGGATCGGTGGGTTGATAACCCAGGAGGCCATCGATCGCGGTCATACGGTTGTTGGCGTTTCCCGCGATCCAGAGAAACTCGCCTTCGAGGGAGAGAACTTCTCTGGCACCAGCGCGGACCTGAGCGATGTGCAATCGGTCCGACGCGCGATCTCTGGCGCAAACGCAGTAATCGTATCGGTTTCCGGTATAGGCAAAAGTAACCGACCGGAAGACAGCACAACGGCCGTCGCGGCCAGAACCATGGTCGAGGCCCTGACCGGCGACGAAAATGCCCCGCAGGTGATTCAAATCGGTGGCGCATCCTCAATGTACGACAACGTTGACGACATTGTTGCCAGTTACCCTTTCCCGGCGCCTGAAGGCTCCCGGCGACGCGGATTGCTGTTCGGCCAGGTCGTAGCACTCGAAACGTATGAGGCCAGCACGATTCCGTGGACGGTGTTGACGCCGCCGCCGGTCATCATTGGCTATCCACCCGGTGGCAGCACGGGAGTCACGTCCCGTGGTTATCGCACCGCGACGGAATCGTTTGTCCTCGGCGAGGATGGGGAGCCCAGCCCGGTGACCGTGATCGATCTGGCCAAAGCGGCTGTGGATGAAGCGGAGAACAAGGCTTTTGTCGGGAAACGCTTTACGGTTGGTATCTAACATCGAGCCACCGGGTCACCGAGTCGGGATCACCCCTGGATCGTCAGTCTTACCTCGATGATTGCCACAAATGAAGATTCGTGCCGCACGAGCGTCTGCGCGATTCCTGGTTTGAGCGCTTGTCGCGGCAGTCTCGAGTGCGATCAGGCGTCCTTCCGGTAGTGATCGAGAAAAAGGTCTACCGATCCCAGGACCAACTGCTTTTTCTCTTCCGCCGTTAGCGCCGGTTTGAGACCCAGCAGTTGGGGCCAGTAGCAGGCGCCCTTTATCAGGTTGTGCAGCTGTTCGAAGGCAACGTTCGCATCTGCCTTGCGTAGGCGGCCGTCACTCATGGCCGCCGTTATCCAGCGCTACAGGGCGGTATCCTCGACCGGAAATTCCTGCACGGCCGCCTGCAGTTTTTCCGGCTGAAACATATAGTGACCTGCTGCGGCTCTCGAGAGGCCAAGAAACTCGTTCCCCGAGACCAGCTCGGTTTCGGCAGAGAGAAGCTGACGCAGCTGTCCCTCAAGCGGCTTGCTAGCGTCGTAGGGGAGGTCCACTTCCACCATCGTGCGGGTCCAAAGCTCCGAGAGCATCTGCAGGACCAGCTCCTCCTTGTTTGAGAAGTGGTTGTAGACCGTACGCTTGGAAACGTCGGCCATCTCCGCGAGCTTATCCATGCTGGTGCCCTGCACGCCATGCGCCAGAAATGCGCGCTTCGCCGCGTCCAGGATGCTCTCGCGCTTGCGCTCGCTAAGCGTTTTTTCTCTTTCTTTCATGACGTTATCGTGGCGTCGGTAAGCTGATTTAAAAATTTTACACTGATCAGTTTACTTTTTCTCTCGAGCATGTAAACTACACCGTATAGTGTACTTTTTGAGGCGAAGTTTCAAAGAGCCACCACTAAAAATCGCGCGCCACTGGACAACCGTGGATGCGCACGCTTCACAGAACGATCTCAGGAGAATGACCCATGGCGACGGCAGTCCCTTATCACCACCATCCGAGCGGTGGTTTTCGGAATCCCTTCGGAATCCCGAAGCGCGAAAGCTCGAATGGTGAAATGTCCAAGTTCATCAAGGAAGAGTTGTTGTCGAGGCGGGCAGTGCGGGTGCCGGAGAGCCATGTAATGCCAAAGGCAGAGGCTATCCAGGCGATGGCCACGGCGGCGAATCCGAGCGTCACGTGGTTAGGGCATGCGTCCTTCATTATTCGCATTGGCGGCAAGAAGATTCTCACTGACCCTTTCATCGGCCGGAATGCAGGACCGTTCGGCCTTGGCCCCAGGCGCTTTGTCGCATCGCCGCTGACGGTTGACGAGATTCCGAAGGTCGATGTTATTGCCGTCAGTCACGACCACTACGACCACCTGGATGCGCACGCCATCAAGCACTACCGGTTCAAGGAGACCACGCAGGTTGTGGTGCCGCTGGGGCTGGGTCGATTTTTCACCAGGCGCGGCTACCCAAACGTTGTTGAACACGACTGGTGGGACTCATGGAGCGACGACGGGCTGACCATCACCACATTGCCAGCCGTGCATTTCTCGGGAAGAGGGTTGTTTGACCGGAACAAGACGCTGTGGGCGAGCTTTGCGTTTCGCTCGGCAACAGAGTCGATCTGGTTTTCCGGTGACACGGCGATAGGTGAGGTGTTTCGCGAGATTGGTGAGCGTGAAGGGCCATTCGACCTCGCGCTCGTCGCCATCGGCGCCTACGAGCCCCGGTCGATCATGCGTTCTATCCACGCATCGCCGGAAGAGGCGGTTCAGATCGCGGCTGACATCGGTGCCCGGCAGGCCATTGGGATGCACTGGGGCACGATTAGGCTGACCTCGGAGGATGCGTTCGAGCCGCCCCTGAGGTTCAAGCGAGCCGCGCGTCTCCAGGGCTACGGTGAGGACAACGCAAAGACGCTCCGAATCGGTGAGACCATTGAGTTGCCGCGCAAACATCGCGCCGAGGCTTCCGCGGCATGAAGATGCGCCGGCTCAAAAGAGCACTTCTGCTGTTCTTCGGGATGCTTGCAATCGGGTATCTCGTACTCCTGATCACTTTCCAGGGCCATGAGTTACCAATGGATACGCAAAACCTGAACGCGGAGCATCCGCGAACTATCGCCATCTTCGGTGCGACAGGCACGATTGGCGACGGTCTCCTGAAAGCCGCGATGGGCGATCCTGAGGTCGACAAGATTCACGTCATAACTCGTCGGCCCTCAGCTCGCATTGAGGAAGGCGTGCAGTCCGGTAAGGTCGTTATGACGATTCACAAGGACTATCTGGACTATGCCGCCATTCCGGAGGTTCTTGCGGAGGCGCAGGCTGTCTACTGGGCCATAGGCTTGAGCGCCGTCGGTCTGGATCAGGAAACCTACCGGGAAATCCATTCGGATTATCCGGTGGAGTTCGTCCGTGCGTGGCTTGCATCGAATTCGCGGCAAGACATTTCATTTCACTATGTCAGCGGAAGCGGCGCGGGCGCTGATTCGCGGTTTATGTGGGCACGGGAAAAGGCGGCCGCAGAAGCCAGGCTGAGTGGGCTTGCGCGGCAAACGAACCTGCGGGTTGTCTCCTATCGACCCGCCTTCATTCTACCCACTGAGACTGAGGCTCACCTTGGCCACAGACTCATGCATGCGGTGCTGAGCCCCATTGGCGTCTCGGTCGCAGCCGAGTCCATTGGTGCCGCCATGCTCGAAGTCAGTGATTCTCGATCCGGCTTTGACAACGGGACTATCCTTGAAAATAAAGACATCCTCGTGCTCAGCGATGCCGGCGAGTGAGCCGGCCGACGGTACCGAAACGGTGGAACATGACATTCGCGTTGTTCCCAATTGCGCTGGCCGCAATGGCCCTGCTCGTGGGAGCGTAGGTATGTGCTAAAAGGAAAGATCTGGCTTACGCCAGCCGCGCTCGTCGGTTAACGAGGCGTTCTGGCGATATAAACCAGGGTTTCGTTCGCGGCAGTGGCGGTACGGCGGAGACCAGGCTGACACAACACCGGGCTCAAAAGGGGGCGTCTCAAATGAAGGCATCGAATTTGATCGCGATTGCGCTGTTTGCCGCGTCGCTGAGCTTCTCGTATTTCGCCGAGGGCGCTGAAGATGACCTCGAAGGCGTCGTACAGGTAGCGGCCTACGATCTGCCTGAATCGGCGTACCTCAGCGACGAGTCCCGGCGTGCCATGAAGTACTTTCGCGAGGTCTATCTGCAGGAACTCATAACATTTGCGAACGACTGCGGAGACCTGAACGGTATCAATGGTGATCTTGCCAGGGCCCGGGAGATACGGGACTGCATTTCGGCAGCCTACTTCGATACGAACATTTACCGGGATACGCTGAGGAAGCATCCGGTCGAAGTTTCGTCTGAGGACATCGCGGGCGTCTATACCGAGGTGTTCGTGCCCAGGAATGGCGTCAGCGAAGAAAACCAGGATCGGCTCCTGATTAGCATCCACGGTGGCGGCTTCGTGGCCGGGGCCCGGTCCTTCAGCCACACCGAAGCGATCCAGGTGGCGGACCTTGGCCAGATCAGGGTCATCAGCCCGGACTATCGGCAGGCGCCCGAATATCGACATCCAAGCGCCGTGGACGACGTCCTCGCCGTCTACAGGGAAATGCTGAAACAGTATGAGCCACGCAACATCGGCGTGTACGGGTGCTCCGCCGGCGCCATGTTGACCGCGCAGCTCATGGCCAGAATCATCATCGAGGAACTGCCGCTGCCCGCCGCGATCGGCATGTTTTGCGCCGGGGCGCCAGTCACCATGGAAGGCAAGCTGGGTGCCTTCAAAGCGAGCAACGGCGAAAGCGCCTACTTCTCGTCTGCCATGACGGGCAATCCGCGGCCAGCCGACCAGCTCTTCGACACTCAGGTGATGCCTTACTTTGACAGCGTAGACGCCGATGACCTAACCGTGGCACCCGGCGACTATGAGGAGATCATGGCCCGGTTTCCGCCCTCGCTGTTAATCAGCGGTACCAGGGATTTCCTGCTCAGCGACGTCATCGCAACTCACCGGCAGCTGACCCGCCTCGGCGTCGAGGCAGACCTGCACATATGGGAGGGGCTGGGGCACGCGACCTTTGCGTTTAATCCGCGCCTGCCGGAGTCGGACGACGTGCATGAGGTGATTGTCCGATTTTTTGAAATGCACCTCGGGCAGTAAGGCTCGAGCTCAAACGAAAAAAGGGACTCCCACCGGAGTCCCTTTTTCCAATGCGCCGTGAACGCGGCTAGAAGCGGAAGTTCGCCGTCACGCGGTAGTTGCGCGGCATACCCGGCTGTACCCAGACGTCTGCATAAGAGTTGGTGTAGTACTCCTCGTCGAACAGGTTGTTCCCCTCAACGGTAATCCCGATCGCGTCAGTGAAGTCGAAGTTCGCGGCTGCCCGAATGATGGTATAGCTCGGGAGACGGAACGTCGGATCGCCAAACTCACCGCTTCGGTCATCGACGTACGTAAGGCCACCGATCAACGTCAGGTTCCGGCCCGCCAGCTCGGTCTGCTGAGCGAACTGCAGGCTGAACTGGTTTTCCGGCACGTTCAGCAGGTCGGAGCCTGCGGGGATCGGGTTAAACGAGATGAAGTCGACGTAGTCGTTGAGCGTCTCGGCATCCACGTAGGCATAGGACAGCCACATGCTGAGCGTGTCCGTGATGTTGCCGGTCAGATCGAACTCGAAGCCCTGGCTCGCGGCTTCGCCGATAGCGGTCGGGTTGAAGTCCTCGTCAAAGGTCGCGATGTTGGAATGTTCCAGATCGAAGATCGCAAACGTACCCTGCAGCTGGCCGTCGTTCAGCGCGAACTTAATGCCAACTTCGGTGGACTCGGCAATGTTGGGATCCAGTCCGTTCTCATCCGTCGCGCCAGACAGCGGGCGGAAGTTCTCGCCGTAGACCGCGTAGAAGGACAGGCTTTCCGTCGGTGCATAGACCACGCCGATCTGCGGGCTGACTCGCGTTTCGGAGTATCGAGAAGTGCTGTCCGACCGGCGATTGACCAGCGTTTGCTGATAGTCATCCATGCGCGCGCCGATGCGGATATCGACGGTCTCGGTGATGCTGATCTGATCCTGGAAGTAGAGGCCGATCGACTCCTGCGTCTCGACCCGGTCAAGCTGCGGTGCGAGGTTAAGGTCTTCTACGGGATAGTTTCCGTAGACCGGGTTAAAGATGTTGATGCTCTGATCGGTGCTTCTGTCGCGGAAGGCAATCTGATCGTTCTCAAACTGATCCGAGTCCATGCCGGCAATAATCCGGTGCGTTATCGACCCGGTTTCGAAACTGCCGCTCAGTTCAGCGCGAAACACCTGATAGGTCGCATCGTAGTCGCGGTCGCGGCTGAATCGGCCGAAGTTGCCGTCTTCATCCGGTGCGCCAAAACCGTTCTCGGAGGCAAGTCCGTCGAGCGACGTATCGCGGTAGTTGACGCCAACCAGCGCGCTCCAGTCGTCGTTAAACTCGTGCTGGAACTCAAGCTGATGGCCAACGACGCCGGTTTCGATCGGACCGTAACTCGGCTCGCCGAGGAATCGGCTCTCAGGAATCAGGCCCAGCTCGTCGTCGATCGCGATAACGCCGCGGTCGAAGGGCGTTTCCTGGTCGCTGTATTCCATTTCGTAAACCACCTGGGTGGCGTCGCCGATGCGCCAGGCGATTGAAGGGCTGAACAGAATCTTCTCGGTCTCAATGGTGTCGCGGAAGCTCTCGGCGTCCTCGTAAGCGCCCACAAGACGAATGGCCACCGAATCAGAAAGCGGCGTCGTGTAATCGAAGTCTGCACGGTAAGTGCTGAAACTGGCCGCAGCGATTCTCAACTCACCAGCCGTCTCAAAGGTGGGGCGTTTCGTTACCAGGTTGACGGTACCGCCTGGTTCACCTCGGCCGAACAAAGCGGCGCGCGGTCCCTTGAGTACTTCCACAGATTCAACGCTAGACAGGTCCCGGGCTCCGCCAAAGCCGAGACCGGCGTTGAATCCGTTAACCAGGAAGTTACTCGGCAGGTTCTCATCGCCGACAAAGCCACGTATAGCGAAGCTGTTCCAGAGG
>CAZFVT010000087.1:0-10637 GCA_964522355.1 uncultured Woeseiaceae bacterium
AACGACGAGCCCAGCGTGTAGGTGTTCGACACCGCGTTGCCGAACTGATCGACCACCGAGTAGTGCGTCGTATCCCGGCTTTCGGCGGGCGGCGCCAGCGCACCCGGGCTGATCTCGGAGAACGGCCGGGCGGCATCGAGGTCGATCGTTTCGGCCAGGCGCTTCGCATAGGCCTTGTCGTTAAGCATCGCGACAGGCATTTCAAACTGCGGTTTGCCGCCCGTAAAGGCGCTTCGGTCGGCGAACACCAGCTTCAGGGATTCAGCAAGGACGTGAAAATAGGCAGCGCTGCCCCTGCCGAGCTCATCAATGTCGAAGTTCTCGAGAATGTTCAGGAGCTCGCAGACGAAAAGCCCGGAACTCGGGGGCACCATCAGGGCAACGTCGTGGTCCCGGTATGAACACCATATCGGTTCTTCGTCGTAGACCCGGTAGCCGGCCAGGTCTGACTTTCGCAGGAAGCCTCCAGAGGCCGACATCGCCTCTTCAATCTTCTCTGCGACAGGTCCTCGATAGAAGGCGTCGGCACCGTTGTCGGCTATCAGCTCCAGGGTAGCCGCAAGGTCTTCGAAACGCATCGTTTCACCGGCCTCGGGTACGGAGCCGTCGGCGTTGAAGTACACGCTGCGAGACCCCGGATCCTTGCCGAGAACCTGGCTCTTGGCGGACAGGGCGAAATGCAGGTCCGGGGTGACAACAATGCCGTTTCGAGCCAGGTCAATCGCCGGCTGCGCAACCTCGCGCCAGGACATAGTGCCGTACTTTTCCAACGCCGCCTGAAAACCGGCCACGGTCCCTGGTATGGCGGGACCGGCGTAGCCATAACGATTCTGGCGATCGATCTTGCCGGACTCGTCGCGAAACGCTTCCGGGGTCGCGTTTGCCGGGGCTGCGCTGTAGTAGTCGAGCGCCACCGTTTCACCCGTCTCGGCCAGGTGAATCAGCATGAAGCCGCTGCCGCCGATGTTGCCTGCTCTTGGAAGGGTGACCGCCAGGGCGAGCCCGGTAGCTATCGAGGCATCCACCGCGTTGCCACCCTGCGCGAGGATATCCGCACCGATGCGGCTCGCGATCTCTCTCTGGGAAACCACCATGCCCTGTTGGGAAACGACGGGATGATGAATCGAGTCATAGCGGATGACGTACGGGTTTGTCGGCGCTGGCGTTTCTACAGCGGCCGGATCAGCGAAACTGCAGCCGACGATGAACAGGCCAATCAAGAGCAAGAGCGACTTCATACTTTGGTTCTCCCCACGCCGGTGGTTGTTCGCAAGAAGCACGCTCACCCGCGAGCGTCTGCCTCGGACCGGACGTTATCACAGGAGGGGATCGGGTTAAGGTCTCCGTGGGAGCGGCTTGATATGCAGGAAGCATTAAATGCCGCGAAGGCCATGGATGACCGAGAGCGGTCCAGACGCAAATTTGTAAACAATCGCGGCTGGAAGCCGCTCCTACGATAAGTTCTTGTAGGGCCGCCGCGAGCAGACGGTGAGGAATTCATACAAAATTCACGGAGGGCGTCCGTCGCCATCACCGGAATCTCACTACCCGAACACAGCAACAAACCCTCGCAGGGCCTCCACGAGCTTACGCTTCTTCTGATAGAGCTCAGAGATAATCGGCTTGGCGGGATCATCTTCAGGAAGCTGGTTGTCCAGCCTGTTCGTTTCTTTCATGTCGGACCTGGCTTCAGCGAGGATCTCCCTGGTCACCGCAACGGCAGAACCGGCGCGATTACACCTGCGAGTCAGGAGCCTGTCGATCTCGCGTGCCGCTTCTTCTGATTGAGACATTTCGTCCCTGGCGGACTTTGAAAACTCAGCTTCATTTTCGTCAGTACTCGATCGAGCCTTTCTGACTCTCTCCTGAAGAGTCAGCTCCAGGTGATCAAGTTCGCCAACCCGTACCAGTAGCTGCTCCAGCTCGAGTAGCTCTTCGGCGCTTGCCTGCTGAATAGCCGTGCGAATGTGATCCTCTCTGATTACGTATCCCATTCGGAGCTGGTTCATGAGAAATAATCACGCAGCCCATCAAGCACGTTGGTCATTGCCACGGCGGACAGGATCAACCCCATTACCCGGCTAACCACGCTCGCCCCGCCACCTCCGATCAACCTGTTGATTGGGCTTGCGAGCAACATCAATACGTAGGCGACTCCGAGTACGGCAAGAAGAACTACAGACGTCTGGACTTGCTCAGAAATCGTGTATGCAGAATTCTCTGTAAGCATCACCGCGGCTAACATCGCGCCGGGACTGGCGATCGACGGAACCGCTAAGGGAAAAATTGCTGTGTCTTTCTGGCTGGTCGCCAGCCGTACTTCTTCTTCGGGTTTGCTCTCACCAAATATCATTGAAAGGGCGAACAGGAAAAGCACGATGCCTCCGGCCACCTGGAACGCCGAAAGCGGTATGGCCATCGCGGTAAGAATGAGCTCGCCGGCGATGACAAAGAACAGCAGGATTCCGGAAGCAGCCAGGATTGCCAAGGTGGCAACCCGCCGTTTTTCTCGAGAGTCGAACTGCTTCGTTACTGCGATAAAAACCGGCACCGTGCCGATAGGGTCCACTACGGCGAAGAACGCGATGAATACAGCGGCATAATCAATCATTGCGGGAAGCGGCTCTCTTCATCGGCATCGAGTCCAGGGACCCTGCGTCAACCGGGCGACCGGCCTTCGAATGCCGTGTCAAAGTAGTCATCGTGAATCCAGCCCGTGGAAACCTTCGATTGTTGAGAGAAACCGGTTGGTCCAGGCCTCTTTGTCCAGCGGCTCGAACCGGCCGTCAGTCTCTATCGGAAAGCGAATAGGCTGGCCCGGGAAAACGTCCAGCCGCAGAATCGAATCTCTTACAACGACCTCACCATTCACGATGACATAGGGAATTCCGGTCGTCGGTCGTGTGCCCTCGGCATAGGTCGCGTTGTCCCTGACCGTCTCGGGGTCCAGCACCGTAATGTCGGCAACCATGCCCTCCTGTAATCGACCGCGCACCTTCATGGACTCAAGGCCCGTGTCGCCAAGATACCTGGCCGCGTTGTAGCTCGAGGCGGCGATTACCTGCATAAGCGGAATGCCTTCCTCCCTGGCCAGGCGAAAACAGGTTCCGTGCGTTCCGGCGAGTCGAGGATGCGTGTTTGGCACTTCCTCGAACGGCGTATCCAGCGGCAATGAGTCCTCCCAACTGCCGGGCAGCATCATTGCGTCGCTCGCATAAGTGATCCCGGGCAGCCGACACCAGTCCGCTATGTCACTCGGATCCATCTTATAGAGCACGACCTGCGTCGCTGGTGCTTCCGCCAGCACTTGCTCATAGCGCTCTTGTGTATAGAACTCCCCCGTTAGCGGGTCTTGCATCGTATCTTCGTAACGGTTTCCAAGATTCTCGACCCAGCTCTCAGGCCTCGCAAATGAGGCATTGATCGTCGTCTGACCCGCGGCGTAGGGGTAGATCTCACCCCAGACATTATGGCCCTGGCTTCTCAGCCGAGTGAGCAGCTCCTGTACAAGCTCCCATCCGGGATTGTTGAAATGATTGATGACGGCCGGTGCGTCCAGGGCAATGGCGTTCGAGAGAATCTCCTGGGCACCATTCGCTTCCGTGGTGGCTGTGCCCGGCGTATACCGCAGATGCACGGCAGTGGGCCGGCCGTAGTTGGCGCCAACTCTCTGCACCTCGAACATCTCGCGTGCCGTTGCTCCCGGGAAATAACCCACCGTTGAAGCTATACCAAGCGCCCCTTGCCTCAGGCCCTCATCGATGATGGACAACATGCGATTGCCCTTCTCGAGATCCAGCACTTGGTCAGACCACAGAGTGCCGGAGCCTCGCCCACGGACGACAGAAAACGGTGCATCCAGGAGGTCTTCGTCCGGAAGGTCCTGCGTCACCTTGGTACGGGCGAATTCGTGGCCGGAAGACGTACCGTAGTTAACCTGGCTGCGACCGGCATGCATGGCATACCAGTCATCCACGCGCGGGCCATAGGCACCCGCCTCAAGATCCATCGCCGTCGTTACGCCGTCACGCAGCGCGAACTTATAGCCAATGGGCCGGGTCCAGTGAAAGTGCGTATCGATAAAGCCCGGCGCGACAACGAGGCCGCTCGCATCAACGACCTGCCGGCCGGAGATATCACTTTCCGTGATCGAAACGATGACGCCGTCATTAACGCCGACATTTCGAATCGCATCGAGTCCGGACTCAGGGTCCATAACCCGGCCATCCAGAATGGCCAGATCATAGATAGCCTCTTCAGAGGTGTTTCCGCAGCCGGCAAGAATCGGCGGCAGCAGAACAACCAGCGCCGCTAGGTTCTTTAGCTTGGAGGGCATCGCACTCTCAATCTCGCAATAGTCAGGGTCAGACAGGTAACGGCTTTAACCGAAGGCTCTTACAATGCGGGTGGCGAGCATCAGTTAGGCCTTTGCCTCTCAGAGTTTCCAGCAATCATTCTACCCTTGGACTCTAAGAAGACTGCAATCGCGGAGCGTTACTAAGTCATCTTTCCCAGCTTTCCGAGAAACGGTGGTCGGATATCCAGTGTAGGCCAACTTGTAACGTCCGCTATTACGAAGAGGCCCAAGGTCAGCAATCAGCCAGAAGCGGTCGCTCAGTTTCACTGGTAGGAGCAGCTTGACATACAGGAAGCATTAATGCCGCGAAGGCCATGGATGGCCGAGAGCGGTCCAGCCGCGATTGATTCCGAATTCGCGGCTGGAAGCCGCTCCTACACTAATCCGCTGCCAGACCGCGGAGCGTAGCTCCGTCCCTACTCCCGGCTTTGGGAGAGACTACGATCAGTCTATCGGGGTAAGCGGACTCGTAACGGCCGCTTTTCAGCTGAAACCCAAAGGCAGCTAACGGCTGCCGATTCAATCGATCGCCGCAAAACATTCGGCACAACAAATAGGGGTCGAACCGGAGTTTTTCTAGTCAAAGGGTACAACCAGAATATCGATTCGACCCCTGATATCCACGGCTATCGGTGGCAAAAAGACTTTGGTCTGGGCAGCCTTGCTGCGACAATGATCGCCTGCACTTGGCTGATGATCTACGGCCCACCTATTACCATGACCTGGATCAGGCCGGGACTACCGCTCGGCCCGGGCACAAGTGTCGGCCATCAATTGCCGGCTGGCTAGAAACTCTTTTATGGTTAAACCGGATACATTGCGCCCAAAAAGTCGGTCGCTAAAGCCTCTGCGAACTCTATGGCCGTTTATTCAGCCCTACAGCGCGACATTAGCGTTCGCCCTGGTGACCTTGCTCGTTGCTGCGGCGGCGATGCTCGTGCTGCCGATTGCCTTCCGGTTTGTTATTGACCGCGGATTCAGCGACGGTGGCAGCCTCGATACGATCAACCAGTACTTCGGCTGGTTCCTGATCGTATCGCTGGTGTTCGGTGCGTTTGCGGCGATGCGCTTCTATCTTGTCACCTGGCTCGGTGAGCGCGTTGTCGCAGACATTCGTAACGCCGTCTACCGCAACGTGATGCGGATGGATCCGACATTCTTTGAGGTCACGCGTACCGGCGAGGTGCTGTCCCGGCTGACCGCGGATACGACGCTGGTTCAAAGTATTTCAGGCGTTAGTCTATCCATTGCGTTGCGTTCCAGCATCACATTTCTTGGCGCGTTGACGCTGTTGCTGGTCACAAGCCTGCACTTGGCGGGCTACATTCTGCTAATGATCCCGTTTGTCGTTGCACCACTGATTGCCGTCGGCCGGCGTGTTCGCAAACTATCGCGCAGCGCGCAGGACAAGATTGCCGACACCAGCGGTCTCGCCGGCGAAACGCTGAATGCCATGCATACCGTGCAGGCATTTAGCATGGAAGACCTGCAGACAGAGCGCTTTGGCGAAGCGGTGCAGCAGAGTTTCGATGCAGGCGTGCAGCGAACCAAGGTCCGCGCTCTGATCTCGGCAATGGGCCTCATCTTGGTTTTTGGCGCAATCACCGTTGTCCTCTGGCTCGGCGCGCGCGCTGTCATCGCCGGCGACATGACCGGCGGTGAGCTCGGTCAATTCCTGCTCTACGCCGGCTTTGTCGGCTCGTCGGCAGCGAGTCTTAGCGAAGTCTGGGGTGAGATTCAGCGGGGTGCCGGCGCTATGGAGAGACTCGCTGAACTGTTGGCCGCGACACCGGCCATTCAGGCACCGACCGACCCGGTTGCGCTGCCATGTCGCTTCAATGGCAATATCACGTTTCAGAATGTCACATTCAGCTACCCGTCGAGGCCCGGCGATAAAGCGCTGAATAACGTCTCCTATCAGGTTGAGAGCGGACAGACCATCGCGATCGTCGGGCCTTCGGGCGCAGGCAAGAGCACGGGCATGCAGCTGCTGTTGCGCTTCTATGACCCGCAATCCGGTCAGATCAGCATTGACGGCATTAATATCGCAGCAACTGATCCGCGCGAACTACGTCACCAGATTGGCCTCGTGCCCCAGGACACGGTGTTGTTCGGCACCAGTGCGCTGGAAAACATTCGCTTCGGACGCCCGGGCGCCAGTGACGAGGATGTCAGGGCGGCAGCCGAAGCAGCAGCGGCCGATGAGTTTATCGATAAGCTTCCTGACGGGTTTGACACATTCCTCGGAGAACGCGGGCTGCGCTTGTCCGGCGGGCAGCGCCAGCGAATCGCAATTGCCAGAGCGATACTAAAGGATGCACCGATCCTGTTATTGGATGAAGCAACCAGTTCGCTGGACGCCGAAAGCGAACGACTGGTGCAAACAGCGCTCGACCGTTTGATGAGAAACCGTACAACGCTGGTCATCGCGCATCGGCTGGCGACAGTAAAGCAAGCCGAAAAGATTATCGTAATGGACCGGGGCGAGGTCGTTGCCAGCGGCACCCACGATCAGCTGGTTGTCTCAAGCGAGCTTTATGCACGGCTGGCGCAGTTGCAGTTCGGTGATGTCGCCGCCTGACGCAGAAGCGCGGATGCAGGCTGTGGTGGTAACTATGGGGTCGAACCGAATTTAAGGAAAAATGCGGTTCGACCCCTGACCTTGCTCAACGGGGGACTCGAAAAATGCAGATTACACTCTTCTATACGCCGATCGCCTGTTCGCTGGTTCCCTACGTCGCCTTGAAGGAGGCAGGTGCGGAGTTCGATGTTCACGTGGTGAATTTCAAGAAGGGCGAACACATGAGTCCGGAATATCTTCGGCTCAATCCAAAGCACAAAGTACCTCTTCTTTCCGTAGATGGTGATCTGTTGACCGAGAACGTTGCCATCCTTCAGTGGATTGCGCGGCAGTTTCCTGATGCCAGGTTACTGCCGACCGGCCAGGATGAGTTTCGCGCGATCTCACTCATGTCGTGGTGCGCATCCGGCATTCATCCGACGCTTACGCCGAATGCGATGCCGCAGAAATACTGTGACCTGCCGGGGTCGGAGGAAAACGTAAAGCAGTGTGCTCACAAGCTCATGCACGAAGCGTTCGCCATTGCGGATGGACTCCTGGACGGGCGTGGGTGGTTCTTCGATCACTTCACGATTCCGGATATCTATTTCTTCTGGTGTTTTCGCAGAGCGAAGCTGTTTGAGCTTGACGTTTCGAAATACGCCAACTGTAACGCCCATTTTGAGCGCGTATCCGCAAGGGAAAGCGTGAAAGTTCTGGTGAACTTTGAAGCCGAGGTGCTGAAGAGTTTCGCGGACGAATGAGACAGACGCGCTTCTACGATTCATTTGACCGCTTCGGTTTCGCGCCACGGTTTAGAGTTCGCTTGTTCACACTGGAGAAACTTCGAGCCGCGAATCTGGATATGTTTGCGGCTGGAAGCGGTCGCTACCATAAGCCCTCGTAGTGCCGACGCGAGCTTATATCGATCATTTCACGGCTGTTTCTTGAGAGCGGCATTCGACCACAACCCGTTATTTGCTACCCGCGCGCCAGATGCTCAACAAGGAAGTCATAAACGAAACGCACACGCCTGCTCGTATGAAGTTCCCTATGAGTCACAAGCCAGTTCTCTGTGACCAGCGGTTTTGAACTCGGGAAGAGTTGGATCATCTCGGGCTCCGTCGAAGCTACTTCCTCGAGCATTAGCGCAATTCCCAGTCCGGCCTTCGCCATAGACCATTGCACCATCTGGTCGTGGACGATAATCGGAAAGTGACTTTGCGTGAGTTCGAGGCCCAGGATGCGGTAGTAGTCGATTAACGTGTCCGTTCTGTCGAAGCCGAGAAAGGTGGCATCGTCCAGCTCTTCGATTCTTTTTGGCAAGTCAATGGTCTTTAGGTAAGACTTCGACGCGTAGAGATAGTGGTGGGACTCA
Organism: uncultured Woeseiaceae bacterium; assembly: GCA_964522355.1. Lineage (GTDB taxonomy): Bacteria > Pseudomonadota > Gammaproteobacteria > Steroidobacterales > Woeseiaceae > JBFGFX01. Next base: position 8,296 of record CAZFVT010000087.1, read on the forward strand.
CCCAGACGCCTTGCGAGCAGATACGGTTCAGTAGGTCGAAAGGCTCTAAGTGCTATGTCTGCTTCCCGCCGCCGCAGATTGCTCGGACGTTGAGAAGCTACAACTTCAATCTCTATCCCTGGCTCTTGGTCACGAAGTGCCTGAATAATTGGCGGGAGGACGTAGGCCGCGGCCATTTCAGTCGCCGATATGCAGACGTTGCCTTCTATGGCTTGAGACTGGCCTGATGCAGCCAGCGAAAACTTATTGGCGACCTCTCCCATTTCCCTCGCCAACTCCAACAGAGCCAGACCGTTAGGCGTCAATTCCAGTCCTGCGGGTCCCCGCTCAAACAACGCGACGCCCAGCTCCCGTTCGAGCGCCGAGACCTGTCTACTGAGCGTGGGCTGAGAATGGGATAGCTCGCGCGCCGCCGAGGACAGTGACCCCTCTTCGGCCGTCACCAGGAATGCGCGAACCCGGTTCCAGTCGAATCGTAGCGATTTCCAGTTCATTTGCCCGAAAGTCGTCCTATTCATATTTGAATAATGAAATTACGAGTCTAGCTCTTCCTGGCCGATATTCGTATAGCTACGATTAGCGCCGTAACTAACCCAGCAGGCGAATGAGCGTGGAATGGGCATGAGCGAAGTCCCCTTGGATAGTTACAGGGATCGAATCATCGCTCCACATGACTCAGAACAGCCCCAACGAGATTCTGCGCGCATTCTCAACTTCGAATCCGAAAGGAGACTTGACCGTGAACATGACCATTCGACTGACCGCAGCGCTGCTTCTCGCAACCTCACTTGCGGTTGCCATGCCCAATGAAAAGCCGAACGACCTTATCCAAATGGGCGCCTACGTTGCTTCAGATGACATGACTGGATCTGAAGCTTTCTATACGACGCTGTTCGGACAGGAGCCAGTCATAAGGCTCGATAATTTTGTTGCTTTTGACGTCGCCGGCGGAATTTTCGCCATTGCCAAACGTGACGTATATGCCCCTGACTCTTCCCAGGGCACAGGCGCTGTTCCCTATATTCATTCGACCGACCTTGCAGCAGTTCAGCAACGCATCGAACGGGCCACCGGCAGGGTTGCTCCGGAAGTCATCGTTGAGCCCGGCATTCAGATACTCAAGATTACTGACCCGAATGGCCAGGTTGTTGAGTTCTTCTCTCTGACGAACTAAGAGCGCAGAGGCCGACATGAAAATCGTTTTGCTTGGAGCCAATGGCAGGACAGGCCGCCTCGTGATGCGCCAGGCGCTTGACGGAGGACACTCTGTCACCGGTCTCGTCCGTTCGGATGAATCGCTGCAAGACTATCGGCACGACCGACTGGATATTCGTATTGGCGACGTCTCGGACCCTTCATTCCTTGAGGAGGTACTTCCCGGTCATGACGCGGTCATCTCCACCGTCGGCCCGCGCGCACCGACGAGAACCGCATGCAGGATCTACGCTGATTCTGCGGTTGCGATCGCGCAAGCTATGATCGCTACCGGAGTGAACAGAGTACTGGTCACTTCGACCGCACTACTCTTTCCACCATCGGGCGTGTTTGATCACGCGCTTCGCCTGCTGGCGAAAAACAATAAGAACGCTGCTGCGGTTATGGAGGAGGTCATTCGCGAAGCCGGCGTTGACTACACGTTCGCCCGAGCCGGCTTCCTTAACGACGACGACGACCCGAGCTTTAGGATCAGTAAATCGGCGGATGCCCTAAGCCGATCGATATCCCGCGCAGCGCTCGCAAATTTTCTGGTGACGGAGCTGGAGAGGTCCGCCCACGTCCGGAAGGTTGTCGGTTTCTGCTGAGCCGTTGCAACCAGACCATCAGAGTATCGGGCCAGCGGCTGGAAGCGTCTCGATCGTTCACAACGTCTAGGTAGACGTTGTGATTCCGTTGAGCCCTTACTCCACCGTTACCGACTTCGCCAGGTTCCTTGGCTGATCGACATCCGTGCCTTTCAGAACAGCGACGTGATACGCGAGTAGCTGCAGCGGGACGGTGTAGAGGATTGGCGCCTGGAAGTCCTGGATGAGGGCCGGCATGCGCGTGGTGTGGATGCCTTCGCGGTCGCCGAACTGGACGCGCGGGTCGGCGAAGACGAAGAGCTCTCCACCGCGCGCGCGAACTTCCTGCAGGTTGCTCTTTAGCTTCTCGAGAAGCTCATCGTCGGGCGCGACGGCCACGACCGGCATGTCTTCATCAACCAGCGCGAGCGGCCCATGCTTCAGTTCACCGGCGGCATAGGCCTCGGCGTGGATGTAAGAAATTTCCTTGAGCTTGAGCGCGCCTTCCATGGCGACCGGGTTCTGTACGCCGCGGCCAAGGAACAGGGCGTGGTGCTTGTC